>VYDA01000229.1 GCA_009843665.1 Caldilineaceae bacterium SB0675_bin_29
TTCCGGTGGTGGGTCCATGTTATAGAAGCCATATCCCCACTTCCTTTCCTCACCATAGATGTCCGTAAAGGCAATTTCGACGCGAATGGGAAACTCGGAGCTTAGCTCTCCGGCGCCAGGCAGCGTCTGCCAGTCCAGATTGACATCCAGCCTGACGACCAGTGAGTCGTAGCTCTGTACATTCTCGTCGACAACCTGGCGAATCCCAATCTCGGTATGTACCTGGTTTGGGCCTCTGTACAAGAACTTGGCTGCACGGCGCCCGTCTTTTTCGATGAATTCAACCGTGCCCGGAATTACATGCGGCGGCGTGTAGCTTTCCCACACCTCTTCCAGCGGTCTCGCGAAAGCGCTGTCTCGGAGCAGGTTATGAACCACCGGAACAGCCTGCAATATTGTTCCGTCCGCCTGAATCCAAGTACGCAGCCCCGATTCAATCTCGACCGCCTTCTGTCCCTGCTGTATGAGTTTGGCAATGCCCTGCTTCACCACGACCTCACTGCTCTCAGTGTTGACGATGAAGGCGTAGTTTCCTTCTTCGAGCTGGGCCTCGCCTTGCGGCGTCTCGATCTGGACCACGACCGGCCGGTCAAAAGCGCTCCGCGTAAACATCCTCACCTGTCCCCTGTAAAGGCGTATGCGCAGGGTATAGGGTTGATTGCTGCCGGCAAAGTAGGGCCGTCGGCTACTCACAATTTCAAGAGCTGTGTTGGGATAGAGCAGAATCGTGCCCATCAACTCATCGCTCAGTCCACCTGCTGGGAGGCCCAACACACCTTGGGTAGCCGCCCCTGTCGTCTCCAGCCTGCTGCCCTCACTGACACCTTCGCGCATGTCCGTGATGGCAATCGGTTGATCCGAACTAGGCTGGTAGAGGAGGACTGTGCCTACAGTCGTCTCAAATTGCAGAGGCTGTTTCGCGGCGGCCGCATGGTAGAGGTTGCGTACCGCCAGAGGGATTCCCGTTACAAGGACGAGAAAGAAGGCAAAAGAGAGCAGGAGGACAACCCAGGCTGCGCGTTCCGGGCGTTCACGCCAGCGGGGCATGGGCTGTGATTCAACGGACGACGTCTCGTCAATTGTGGCACTCGGCGATACCGATGGTTCCGCCGTCATCGTTACATTTCCTCTCCGCCCTCGCCCGGTGAGCGCCCGTTTGCGCTGCGTTTCCCCTCCCCGCGCCCCTGCTGCGAGCGGCTTTCCCTTTTCTCGCGTTCTCTTTCAACGAGCTGGTCACTGAGTTTTTCCATCCAGAAACGGGCGTCGCGGTCGTTGGGATTGATCTCCAGGGCCCGCTGAAACATGGCGGAAGAACGGCTCAGGTTTCCCTGTTGTTTATAAATAAGTCCCAGGTGGTAGTGAACATTCGGTGTGGAGGGATCAATCCAGAGCGCTCGTTCGTAGGCAGCAATAGCTTTCGCCTGATGCTTTGGACCTGACGTTTCCAGCCGGCCCAGATAGGCGGCTGCCAGATTCGTCCACAGCAGGACATTGTCAGGTGAAGCATCCACCGCCTTCTTCAAGGTTTCGACCGCCTTCGCCCACTTTCGCTGCAATATCAGTGCCCCGCCCATGTTGATGGCGATGTCGGGGTCGTCGGGCATGTCGGCCTGTAGCGGCTCGAGCACGGCGATGGCCTCGCCGGGCCGGTTCGCGCGCAACAGGCGGGCACTCTCGTTAAGTATCCTGCGGTAATCGGCAGACGTGCCGTGGTTTTCGGGTGTAGAGTTGCTCTGGTCGCTGTCGGTCATCGTTATCTGCGTACTTTCACTTGAAAGGATAAGGCCGGCACAGTGTTACGAAGATACAGTTCAATCGAAGTCAGTCCGCACGCTCCAACGCTTCGGCAGGGCCGTCAGTTCCCTCGTCCAAATTGTGAAACACTTCGTATTCGTCCAATGTGGGAGCGAAGAACTCAACCACAAATTCGTTGGGCATTCCCATCGGCAGAACCAGCTCGCTGAGTAGCGCCTGCACGAACATGCGCCTTCGTTCCGCTTCGATCTGCTGCGAGACCATATCCCACAACAGGAGCGTTCCATACGTGCCCTCACCTGTGTAGTGAAGATCGAGTTTGCCAATCGTCAGGGGCTGGTCTTCTTCATCTGTCTGGGTCAGGTCAAAGAGTGCGTACTGTTCAGAACTGTGCGTGCGCACCAGGCGCTTCAGCTTCAGATTCACCACGCCTCCCAGTCATCAGCGTCATCGTCCCCGTCTTCAAGAGATTCATCAAACAGCGGAATCCCCTGGGCGTCTCCGTAGAACAGAGCCTCTTCCAGTGCATTGTCGGCAGTCTTGGCTTCGTCCGCATCTTCACTGGCGCTCATGGCGTTCAGCATCTCCTTTGCCCGCCGCCCGCCCAGCCGGCCCAAGGCGAAAATCGCAGCCAGCCGTACCGCCTTACTTTCGTCTGATAGCAGCTCGATCAAATCTTCAAGCGCGTCGCGGGCCTCCAGTTCGCCGCAGGCCCGCGACGCGGCTGCGCGCATTTCCGTATCAGGACTGCCCAGCTCGGCCTGGACGGTCGGGCGCCAGCGCACGTCTGCGCTGCGCCCCATTGCACGCAGTGCAGCCACGCGCATCTGGTCATCGTGAGAATAATAGCAGTCTTCGATCAAGTCCCGGATGCCCGTCTCTCCGGAAAAGGCGATGCTCTCCAGCGCGTAGGCCTGAACCGCTACCGGCTCCATGTCGGCGTGCAAGACAGCCAGAAGCGCGTCTTCAGCGCGCATGGCCAGAGCCGGCGAGAGCTCGTCCAACTCACCTGCCAGCACGAACGCGCCCAGGGCTTCGGCGGCGGCTGCTCGGACTGTGTCGTAAGGGTCGTTGTTCAGAATGTGAATCAGAGGACCGACAAGATCGGCTTCTCTGTCTTCCCACAGGCCGCGAACGGCGAGAACGCGCACTTCGGGCAGTTCGTCCTTCAGTGCCAGTCGCAGCAACCGGCCCAGCTGCACATGCAAATTGGCCGCGCTCTCGTCTACGAGCGACCGTATAACATGCAGCCTGCAGCCGTCACTGATCGTGTCCCACGCCGCGTGCACGCGCCGCAAGTCGGCCAGACTCAAGTCCGATAGGACGACTAGTTCTTGCGCAGTTGGCAGCACATCGTCTTCGCGCAGCTGGGCCAACAGGACCTCGACGGTCTGCGCCGGCCCGGGTTGCGTCTGCGCGTCGCTGCTGGCTGTGACGGTGTCGGTCACTTGCCCCCTCACATTCACAGTGTGCAACTTGACTGAAATTGGAACGTCGATACCTGCATGGGCTGGTTGAATTATAAACGACATTCGCACTGTTGCCAGATGAGCTGAACGCCCTGGCACGCCGCCGCGACGAGCTACCCGGCCGGTGTGGCGCTCGGCGTTTCGCTGACATCCGCTGTCGGTGTAGGCGTTGGCGTGGCCTGGAGCAGTCCGGGCAACACGATTACGTCCCCTATCTGCAGTCTCGTGACATCCCGGGGAGTGAGATCATTTGCCCTGAGCAGCTCCTCCTGCGGGATGCCGAATCGATTGGCAATCGAACCGATAGTATCACCCGCTCTGATCGTGTAGGTCAGCCATGCGGGCGTAGGCATGGCAGTCGACGTCGCCGTTTCCGTTACGGTCGGCAACGGAGGAAACGGGGAAGACGCCGTTGCCGTGTTCTCCACCGCGGCAGCGGTTGCAGTAGGCTCCTCTTCCACCGCCGTCGCCGTTACAGGCGGCGTCACGACAGGCGGGACTGACGTGTCCGCCGGCATCGAACCGGCTTCCGAACCGTCAATTGCTGTACCTGATTCCTCCGGCGTCGGCGTCGGTGTTGAGTCCGCGACAACCGTGGTCTCTGTATTGGAACTGGCCGACTCGTCCGACTGGCCGGGGCCGCTTTGAACGACCGCGGGCGCCAGGCTCTCGCGTGCAGGGAGTACGTTCGGTTCACTTTCTGAAGAAGCCGGAGTAATGACGAAGTTCTGCAGCAGGGGCAGATTGTCACTCTCTTGCAGGAAAGCCGGCATCCCGCGCGCGATGAGCACGATGGCCAGTACCCCGACCAGCAGCGCTGGTACACCAAAGGTGAGCATCCGGGACGGTGCCGCGTGCAGGTTGCGCCCACAACTGGGGCAGATTACATGGTCCGACGTGGCATGCTTTCCGCAACGGAGGCACCGAATTCTGGTGACACGCGGGACAAGGCGGGTGCCGCACTCTGCGCAAACGGTCTGACTGTGTAGGACTACGGAATAGCAGGAAGGGCAGCGCTTCGCGCCCCATGATGGGACCTGCCCCCCGGAGCGGCCTTCGGTTTGAGGTGGATTAGACTGATCGGAATCGGCATCCGAAAAGTTTGTATCATCTAGAGACATTGTCGGGGCATGGTACTCGCCAATCCGGGAACTGTCAGGTTAAGTCTGCGCTGTCACGGCCCCAACAGCTGGGACCAGTCGATGCCTTGTGGGCCGGAGCGGATGTCATTGATAGTGATGACGACCATGAGCCCCAACAGCAAGACGAAACCGACAAGATGTATGACGCCCTCCTTTTCAGGAGGCATTCGCCGCCCCCGCAGCTTCTCAATGAATATGAACAACAGCCGGCCTCCATCCAGGGCGGGAATCGGCAGCAGATTGGCAATGGCCAGACCGGCGCTGATAATGGCAGCCAGCTGCCACACCGGGAACCAAAGGCCGGTGTCCGCGGTGGCACTGACCGCCCCGCCCACAAGCTGGGCGATTCCGACCGGGCCGGAGAGCGCCGCATCCTGGGGCGCCAGCTGCCCGGAGATCAGCAGAACCGGCAGCGCGATCACCGCCTGCACGTAGTCGACGATGCCGACAACACCCTGCCAGATACTGCGGAAAAATGGCAGCGTAACCAGCATCAGACTTCCGCTGATGCCAACGCCCATCGCACCCTGGCCGGGCGGGGGATCCTGACGGGCCAGCACATCGCGGGTATACAGCTCATCCTCGCGTAGCATCGTCACCGAAATCGTTTCCCCCAGGTGTGAACGGACCACCTCGCCGAGACTGCGTTCAACCGTTACCACTTCCCCATTGACGGCGAAAAAGACGTCTCCCGGCATCAACCCGGCATTCTCCGCGGGGCTGCCCGGCGCCACTTGGGTGACTTGCGTGTGCAGAGCGGGGTGGGGCGAAACGTCTTCCAGCAGTCGCTCCAGTTCGTTGCGTGTAGCAAAGGGAACCTGCAGCGTGTGCAGAGCGCCTTCACGCAGAATTACGATGGTGCCAGCTTCGTCGGCGATAGCGGGCGTACGCTGTTTCGGCCTCAGCAGTTCACCAGATCGCGCGTCGATGTAGACGGGCTGTCCGTTGAATCGGAGTAGCGTGTCATTTTGCTTGAGCGCTGCCCCCATCAGTTCGGTCCCTGGCGGGACGTCGCTCAAGAGTGGATGCGCGGCGCCGGCGGGAAAGCCCGAAAAGACACTGGCAATGGAGAAGAAAATCGCCAGCAGAAAATTCATGGCCGGCCCGGCAAGCAGTGTCAGAACGCGGCCGCGTTTTCGGGCCGCGTTGAACGAGCCGGGACTGGTGTCGGCCATGTCCTCTCCCTTCATACGCACGAAAGCGCCGAAGGGAATCGCATTCAGGGTGAATACCGTCCCGTCATACGTGAAAAGCTTGATCAGACGCGGCGGGAATCCAAAAACGCCGAACTCTTCAACTTCAATCCCATTGCGCCGCGCAACCAGGTAGTGGCCCAGCTCATGAAAGAAAATCAGCAGGCCTAGCAGAAGAAAAAATGATACGATCGTTAAGAACATCCGAATCCTTACTCCGGAGTCTGCTGAAAGAGCGCAAACCGAGCCCTCTCTCGACTCTGCATTTCGTGGGCGGTGGGCAAATACGCACCGCGCTAGGCAATCCTCCTGGCGCGCCGGCAACAGGAGAAAACAGCAGATGACGCTTTGGAACACTCTCTTCTGGACTCATTATACTAGGACGCCAAAATAGCGGGCAAATAGTTCAGTCCTACCCTCTCCTCGTTTTCCGGCCTCGATCCGCCGTCAAAGACTGGCTGGTCTGCACTCCCCGGAGCCCGTACAGGGAAAATGAATTAGCTGTCAAATGCGGAGTGATTCTCAGGAAAGGTCCTGCGGTGTTCCGGCGTGAATCAGGGTACCGGGCGGATCGGAGAGGTCGGTCAACGCGTGAAAGACTGCGCCCGGTGCAAGACCGCCGCATACGATCACTTCCAGGCCCTTCAGCGCGCAAACCATGCGCAGCGACTGTTCGACCTTGGCGGCCATACCTCCTGTTACATCGGTGGCATGGCTTGCGCCGAGATTTGCCTGCATCGATTCAAATGAGAGGGGCGTAATCTCCTTCAGCAGGACCGCGGTCGGGTCCCGGCGGGGGTCACTGGAATACACACCGTCTACTTCGCCTGCCAGCACGATCCGAACCGGTGGCAGTTGCGCGGCCATCTGCTCGAAGATTTCCTCCGTACTGGCAATTGTGCCACCGCGCACGCTGTCGAGCGCGACGTCTCCGTGAATCAGGGGCAGTAGCCCGCGCGCAAGCGCCAGACGAACAGTTTCCGCCGGCCCGCAAACGACTTTGCCATCCTCGCAACGCAGCGCCGCGCTGGGCTGAACGGTCCAGGCGGGCAGCTCTGCCTGCAGCAGATGGGCGGCGACGATACGGTTCAGGCGCGCGGCCGCATCCGCGGTGCAGGCGAAGCCATACCACCCGGCCTCGCTATTAACGCCGTCGCGTGTGCCATGCCGCTGCGCACTGACGTGGCCGAAACTGCCGCTGCCGTGCCCCAGCACCAGTTTGAGCCCTGGTAGCGCCTCTCTGGCCCGGGCAATTTCCCCGGTCAGACGCGCCAATACATCCGGCCTTGCTGTTTCCGGTTTGTCTTTTTGGGTGATCAGCGAGCCGCCGAGCTTCAGATAAATGAGGGGCACAGTCGCTGTCGCTATCCGTCTACAGACCGGCGTTTACCGAACCGACGAGTAGAGCGGGCAGCCGGCTGCTGAGACTCGTCAATAGCGCCTGCTCCTGCTCCGGCAGGACCGTTCGCAGGTCGACAAGAAGCCGGTCATTCTGGATCCGGCAGATTACCGGCGGTTCGGCTCTGCGCAGGGCGGCGGCCGCGCTGTCCGGTTGCGGTATCGCGAACGCCAGCAGCGCTGTGCGCAGGGTTTCGCCCGGTAAGCTGCCGCCGCCGACTGTACTCTTACCCGGGCTCAGCTCGGCCTCAATGTCCGCCTCGGCCAGCTGGAGCTGGAATTGCCGGGCTCGCTGCCGGACTTCATCCTCCGACTGCGCTATCATGCGCCACACGGGGATCTCGGCCGGGGCTCGCCCTCGTCGATAGGACTGCAGCGTAGCATCCAGAGCGGCCAGGGTCATCTTGTCCACGCGCAGGGCCCGCGCCAGCGGATGCGAGCGCAACTTCGCAATCTGCTCCGCTTTCCCCACGAGGAGACCTGCCTGCGGACCGCCCAGCAGCTTGTCGCCGCTGAAGGTAATGATGTCCGCGCCGGCCTGTACACTGCTTTGCACCATTGGCTCAGGGGCCATCCCAAACTGGGCCGTATCAAGCAGCGTGCCTGAGCCGAGATCGTCGATGACCAGCAGGCGGTCGCTCGGTACACGGCTCTGACCGTCGCTGGCAGGGTCACTCGCGACGGCCGCGTCCGCAGTTTCAGTGGCATCCCGCGCGCTGGCCGAACCTTGCCCGCGGGCGATCTCGACCAGATCGGTCAGCTGTGGCTTTTTCACAAAGCCGACCTGTTTGAAGTTGCTGGCATGAATCCGCATGAGGGCGGCAGTCCGGGGCCCGATGGCGCCCGCGAAATCGTGCGGATGCGTGCGGTTGGTCGTGCCGACTTCCACGAGTGTTGCCCCGCTCTGCCGCAACACATCGGGAATCCGAAAACCGCCTCCGATCTCGACCAGTTCCCCGCGGCTGACGATCACCTCCCGTTCAACGCATAGCGCTGACAGCGCGAGGAATACGGCCGCCGCGTTGTTGTTGACGACCAGCGCATCTTCGGCGCCGGTCAACTCGCACAGGAGGCGGGCGGGGTGGGCGTGGCGGCTGCCCCGGTGACCGGCCTCCAAGTCATATTCGAGTGTACTGTACCCTTTCGACAAGCGGACGACCGCCTCCTGGGCGGCGTCGCTGAGAGGTGTGCGGCCCAGGTTCGTGTGAATGATTACGCCTGTCGCGTTGATGACGGGCTGCAGGGAGGAGGCAGAGCCTGCGAGTACGCTGTCCGTGATGCGCTCCTTCCATTCACCGCCGGAGGGCGCAGGCTGTCCGTTGTGGATGGCAGCCCGCGCTGCGTCGAGTTCGGCGCGGGCTGCTGTGGTGACTGGTCCGCTCCCATATTCCGCAGCGAGTGCCGCGATCTCCGGCACCGAAAGAAGCTTATCGACCGCCGGCAGTTTTCGATACTCAGCCACGATCTGTCCCGTCTTTCTACCGCCGGAGGCGTTGGGAGATTGGTTGAAACCAGTTTCTTTCATGGTTTAGAAATCGCGGCTTGGAACGCCGCACGGAGCAAAATCGCCCTTATCCTGTGTCTCCGCCAAACAGCGCCTCAATTAAGCTGATTCCAGGCGCGGCAAACGGTCGACCGGCAGGTCTGCCAGAAAAGAATTGCCGCGGTCACGATCGGAAAGGTGCGGGTCGCCCTGCTTCCAATCCACCGCCAGCTCCGGATCATTCCAGGCTACGCCGTGTTCGTCTGTGTTGTCGTAATAGTTGTCGACATTATATGTGAGAACGGCATCCGTTATGGCGAGAAACCCATGCGCGACGCCTACGGGGATGAAGACGCCCATGTGATTGTGCTCTCCGATTTCCAGCGTCTCCGTCTGCCGAAAAGACGGGCTGTCCGGCCTCAGGTCGGCCAGTGCAACCTGAACAGTCCCATTCACGCAAAACCAGTAGTCCACCTGATGATAGTGGAAGTGCAACCCGCGCAGCACGCCCGCCTTCGAATAACTTACGTTTGACTGGACGCGTGCCCAGTTGCGTTGTGGGAACCACTCCTTGCGAAACGTCTCCAGAAAGCGGCCGCGATCATCGCCGAAAGCGCGCAGCGCGACGAAGTTAACACCTTCAATCTGTCGTGAATCAGATATCTCTGGCACAGGGAATCCTCTGTAATGTCTGACACGGAGGCAGCGCGCAGGTCGCTATGTATATCTTCTTCCCTCCGCTCAGGATCACACTCAGTACGCGCCGGCTAGGTCGTCAGCAGGCGCATTCGCTTGATTATTCTGTTGATCTCAGCAGCCTTCAGCTGGTACGAAGCGCGGTTGACAACGAGCACTGCCTGGCTCTCCAGGATCGTACGGATCTCCACCAGCCCGTTCATGCGCAGGGTGGTCCCGGTCTGGACTACGTCAACGATCAGGTCGGCGAGACCCAGAATCGGCCCAAGCTCGACCGAGCCCCCCAGAGCGATGATCTCCGCGTTTACGCCTCTCTCGGCGAAGAACCGGCGTGTGAGTCGCGGATACTCGGTCGCGATACGGGGCTGGCTCATGTAGCGCAGCGGCGTACCCGGCATGTGGGCAGATGATGCGGGCTTCAGGGCGAGGTCTGCGGCTTCGACACTCTCTGCAGGTGTAACACCCGCGGCCCCCGCAGGGCCGGCTACGCTCAGGCGGCAATGTCCGAAGGGAAGCAGCAACGGCTCGTAGACCGCACGGTCCGTCTCCCGCACCACGTCGAGCCCGCAGATACCCAGATCGGCGGCGCCGTGCTCTACATAGGTGGGTACATCGCGCGGCTTGGCCATAACAAAGCCAATCGAGCCGTCGGCCGCCGGCAGAATCAGTTTGCGGCTTTCAGTGTCTGTGGGAATCGAGAGCCCAGACTGTTCAAGGAACGATAGACTATCCTGCGCCAGCCTCCCTTTGGGTAGGGCAAAGAGCAGCGACTGTTTGGTTTGACCGTTTGCCGCGGAAGGCTGTGACTGTTCGATAATTTCTGCCGGGCGGCGACGCGGCGCTGCAACAGTGGACGTCATTTGGATGGCTCTTCTCGGCACTTTGCTGTCCTACCCGAAAGACGGCTCATTTCCAGAGGGCCGAGTAGCACAAAGTCCCCCTGCTCGTCACGGCGGTGATGTTGAAACCCATCTTCCCAAAGCAGGACATCGCTTATGTCTGTCTCCGCTGCATAGTCGAAGGCAGCATCCAGCGGCCAGCTGTTGACGTCCACCTGTACGTGCAAACCGGCCTGGCGCAGCCTTTGCACCTGGGCCAGCGCATCCGGGCTTCCCTGGGGCAATGCCAGCGCAGGCTGGATTCGCTGGCGGCCGTACGCCGCGCCATGCCCGTCCTGCCGCTGACGCGCCACCAGCAGCCGGTCCACCCCCAGGGCAACACCCACCGCCGGTTGCGGCGGTCCGAAACGGCCCACCAGGTCATCGTATCTTCCGCCGCTTGCCACTGCCGTGCCCAATCCTGGCGTCACCGCCTCGAATGAGACACCGGTGTAGTAGCCTAAGTTGCGAATCTCGGTCAGGTCGATGACAAAACTGTCCTGAATGTCGTACCCGCGCAGTGCGTCAACGATTCCCCGCAAGTTCTGCAGGGCTTCGTGCATCCCCCTGTTCTGAATGTGGCGTTCTGCCAGTGAAAGGATACCGTCCACGTTCTCGCCCACCAGTTGCGGCAGCGTCTCAACCGCCTGGCGCTGCCCCGTGCGCAGAGGCGTGACCCGCAGAAACTCTTCCAGAAGCGGCTCGCTCTTCCGTTCCAGCGCCCACTGCAACTGCTGCGTCTGCTGCGGGTCAAGTTGTAACGCTTCCAGAAGACTGCGATAGTAACGGATATGCCCCACGATCTGGCGAAACTGGGTCAGGCCGGCAACCTTAAGGGCTGTGGCCGTAAGGGCCAGGATTTCGGCGTCGGCATCCGGGCTCGGTGCGCCGAACAGCTCCCCGCCAACTTGCCAGAACTCGCGCTGGCGGCCGGCCTGCGGTTCCAGGTAGCGGAAGACGCTGCCCCCGTAGCAGAATCGCTGCGGCATGGGCCAGTCGTGGAGCCGGGCACCCACCAGGCGGGCGACCGGTGTCGTAAATTCAGGCCGGAGTGAAAGCGTGCTGCCGTCGCGGTCGAGGAAGCGGTACATGCCGCTGCGCAGCCGGTCGTCGTACTGGGCGCTCAGTGTTGAATCGAACTCAAACATCGGCGGAATCACGTCGCCGTAGCCCCAGCCGCGAAAAGTCTCCATCAGCTGATCGAGGAGGCTTTGCCGCCTGCTGGCCTCATCCCAAAAGTAGTCGGCGACACCGAAAGGGATGTGCCCGTTCATCTTCCCTGCCCGCGATTCCGCCGGCTGTTGGCCTGAAGTGTATCGATCTGTTCCTTGGGCGTGTATGAGGCCGTCCTGGCCGACTCGGCGCTGGACGCGCTCTCTTCCTGCGGCGTAAGTCCGCCCAGTCCCCCCAGCACCGCAACTTGCGATATCGTTCTCTTCGTGGAATCGCCGAAACACTCCGGGCAAGTGGGATGCTCCTGCGCCGAGGCCGCGGTTGGCCAAAGTCGGTCGAACCGGTTGTCGCAATCCAGGCAGATATACTCATATATCGGCATATCGATCTCCGTTCCGATTCAGCTGCCCGCGCCCTCCGGCAGTCACTCTCTGCTTCGACTGCCCACAGTATGCCAAAGGAAGAACGATTGCTCAAAGGTAGGCGCCCTTTGGAAACCTCGGGCACGCGTTTCGAATGCCTACCCGTGCTCTCTCGCGGCAACCGCGTTTGCACAGGCCCCTCCCCTGCCTGTATAATGGCGGAAACTGAATACTGAACGTCAGGGGTGCCCATGGTCCGGATGCCAGGGCTGAAAAGGCGAAGCCGGTTAGAGTCCGGCGCTGTCCCGCAACTGTAAGGGAGACAATCCCGCCCACCCTTCAAGCACGAAGGGAGCCTCAAACGAGAATCGGGCAGGAGTTTCCCAAGTCAGGTCGACCGCCTCTGTCGTGCTCTTGAAACATCTCGTGGATTGGGTGACGGAGTGAAGCCTCCGCATTTGGGGGCAAGCATGACCGGTAGCGTCCGATCTCGTCAGAGATCGGACGTTTCTGCTTTTATGGCTGTTTCAGGTGACGCGGCAGGGGTATCAACCATCCATGCACTGTCAGGAGAAACTGATGCGACGTCTGCCAATCCACCTTCTTTTCACAGTATTTCTGGTTCTGAGCGCTTGTGTTGCTCAGCCGGCTACGGTTTCCTCGCCACCGGACAGCGCTGCAGCAGGCTCGGCCGCGGCGGCCGTGTCCCTGGTTGAGAATCTGCATGACAGCTGTGTCGAACTGTACGATCCGGCGATAGACTACTTTCCACAAAAGCTGTCGGTTGCCTACGCCTCCGGTTTCGATGTCGAGTACCACAATAACTATAAGGTGGTTACCGTAACCAATCCGTGGCAGGGGGCGCAGGAGAGTTTCCGTTATGTGCTCCTCCAGTGCGGAACGCCGGCTCCCCAGGACGTTGAAGGCACGGTAATCGAAGTGCCGGTCAAGAACATCATTGCCATGTCGACCACCTACCTGCCGACGCTTGAAGACCTCGGTCTGGTAGACAAGCTGATCGGGTTGGACAGCTACATGTGGACAACCAACCCCGCGGTGCGTGCGCGTATCGAGTCCGGCGAGATCGCCGAAATCGGCGGCGGCGCGGCCGTAAACGTGGAACTGACGCTCGATCTGGACCCTGCCTTGGTCATGACCTACGGGACCGGCTTTTCCGACTTTGACACGCATCCCGTGCTGCTGGAGGCGGGGATACCGGTCGCGCTCAACGGTGACTTTGTTGAACAGAGCCCGCTGGGCCGTGCCGAGTGGATGAAGTTCATAGCCATCTTCTTCAACCGTGAAGCCGACGCCGCAGCGCAGTTCGACATCGTCGCGACAGAATATAACGCTGTGGCGCAACTGACGGCAACGCTTACGGAGAGGCCCTCGGTGCTGATCGGGAGCGTCTACAACGGCACCTGGTATGTCTCGGGCGGCGGAAGCTACATGGCCAGACTGCTGGCCGACGCCGGCGCCGCCTACCTCTGGTCAGTTGAAGGGGACGTCGGTGCGTTGCCGCTCGACTTTGAGTCGGTCTACGCAGTGGCTGCAGACGCCGAATTCTGGCTCAACCCCGACAACTCTTTCTGGTTCACCGTCGACGATGTGCTCGAAAGCGATCCCCGCTACGGCGATTTTGCGCCGCTCAAACGCGGCCAGCTGTTCAACAACAATGCCAGGGTAAACGAAAACGGCGGCAACGCTTACTACGAAGAGGGCGCAGCCCATCCTGAAAAGGTGTTGAAAGACCTGGTCAAGATTCTGCATCCGCAATTGCTGCCGGACCACGAACTCAGGTTTTACCAACGGGTTGAGTGATTGGAGTTTCGTGTCAACTGGGGGTGACAGGTCCGGTTGTAGAGTCATTGGAGGCGCAGGAGATCCGTGAAGGCAGTTGTGACCTGCGTTGCGGTCGCTGTCCAGTTCCTGACCATCGTGCCGCCGCTCCTGCGTCGCCCACCGTCGCCAGACGAGTTGGGGAGATCAGTCACCTTTTTCCCCCTCGTCGGCCTCCTGATCGGGCTGCTGCTCTTCGGGCTGCATCGCGTTCTGTCAACCATCTTCCCGGACCTGCTGTCGGCCGCGATTCTGCTCGGTGTCTGGACCCTTTGCAGCGGCGCCCTGCACTTCGACGGCCTTCTGGATACGGTGGACGGCCTCCTGGGCGGTCGTGATGCAGATGATCGAATGCGTATCCTGCGCGATGCGCGCGTCGGTTCGTTCGCCGTCGCAGCCGGAGGTACAGTGCTTCTGCTGAAGTTCGCAGCGATCGGAAGCATCGGGGCAGCCGGCGCACTCGTCGTCGCCCCGGTGGCAGGGCGATGGCTGACCAGCATGGCTGTCGTTCTTTTCTCGTATGCTCGCCCTGCCGGTCTGGGCCGGGACATGAAGGACAATGCTGGCTGGCCTCAGGCTGCTGGCGCGACGGCAATTGCCGCCGCGACCTTAGGATTCCTGGCGCCGTCTGTGGGCATCGCGGCCACCGGCGCGACCGTGGTCCTGGTCTGCCTCAGTGCCTGGATTCTTGTCAGGTTCACACTGTCGCGCATTCCAGGGCTGACCGGCGATATCTACGGCGCACTGTGTGAAGTCGGAGAGACAGTCTGCATTGTTACGCTTGCAGCGAACTGGTCAGTATAGGTTTCAAGGGCCTCGACAACGCAAGCTTTCAGTAGAACGGATCGATGGCTGAGAAGTGACCTGACTTTCGGATAGTCGTTGACAAAATCCCGGCTCAGCCTGCCCCGCAGGCTGGACAAAGGACGGGTTTTCGTGGGGCAAATGATACTGATTCTGGGCGGCGCACGCAGCGGCAAGAGCGCGGAAGCTGTCCGGAAAGCTCGGCAGATCCAGGATGGGCCGGTGCTCTTTGTAGCAACCGCCGAGCCCGGTGACAATGAGATGCGGCTTCGCATAGAGAAACACAGGGCGGAGCGCCCTGTACACTGGCACACGCTGGAGGCGCCCCGCAACGTCGGCAAGGCGATCGGTCGACAGCCGCAAAAGTATTCGACCATTATCGTGGACTGCATCACCCTGCTCGTGTCGAACCTGCTGGTCGACAAGCCAGACCCCTATGCCGAAGCGGTCCGCGAAAGCGTCGACCACGAGATTGAGGAGATCGTGAGTGCGGCGACCGGTATGCCGAGTACGAGCCGGATGATCGTTGTTTCCAACGAGGTGGGTTCCGGCATGGCGCCCCTCACCCCCTTGGGGAGAGCCTTTCGCGACCTGGTGGGTCAGGCCAATCAGACTTTGGCAGCAGCCTCCGACCGGGCGGTCCTGATGGTGGCTGGACTTCCACTAGTACTAAAAGGTGAGAAATCCCAGCGCCCCATCTTTACCTCCTCGGCGTCGGAGGTATACGCGACCGCGGTGAGAGATGAATAGAGAGAATGCTCCCTTTGCAGCATCCAACATTCGGGTCCACGCTTCGCTGACGAGGAACTTTCCCGCGGGCCCCGGTCTGTTGCTGGCCGGGCTTGCACTGCTGGCTCTGGCGGCGTTCATGTTGAGCCTGGCGGTCGGCTCCGTGCGCATCCCTCTCGACGAGATCGTGGCAGTGTTACTGGGCGGGGATGCTTCCAAGCCGGCCTGGGCGACGATCGTTCTCAAATTTCGCCTGCCCAAAGCCCTGACCGCCATGCTGGCCGGCGCCGCGCTCTCTGTCAGCGGACTCCAGATGCAGACTCTGTTTCGCAACCCGCTCGCAGGGCCGTTCGTGTTGGGGATCTCCTCCGGCGCCAGCCTGGGTGTGGCCGTGGCCGTGCTGCTGGCGGGCGTGGCGGTCGGCCTGGGCGGAAGCACGACCCTGCTGGCCGGGATCAGTCTTGCCGGTGATACCAGTCTTGCCCTGTCTGCGATCGTCGGCTCCGGTCTCGTGCTTCTGCTTGTCATGTCGGTCGCCCGCAGAGTGCAGAGCGGCATGACGCTGCTGATCCTGGGGCTGATGTTCGGGTATACGACCAGCGCCCTGGTGAGCGTGTTGATCTATTTCAGCGTCGTTGAGCGCATTCAAGCATACATCTCCTGGACATTCGGATCTTTCGGCGGCGTCACCTGGCGCCAGCTTCAGGTCATGGCGCCTGCGATACTCTTGGGGCTGGTAGGCGGCCATCTGCTGATGAAGCCGCTGAATGCGCTGCTTCTCGGCGAGACCTACGCCCTGTCTCTTGGACTGAACGTACGCCGCGTGCGCTTGGGCATCATTGGCTCGTCGGCAATCCTGGCCGGCGTCGTCACCGCTTTCTGCGGGCCAATCGGTTTTCTGGGAATCGCCGTCCCCCATCTCTGCCGCAGCCTGCTTAACACATCGGACCACCGCCTGTTGCTGCCCGCGGTCTCTTTCATGGGCGCAACGCTGGCTCTGGGCGCGGATATCGTCGCCGGGTTGCCCGGCAGCCAGCTGACTCTGCCCCTCAATGCGGTGACCGCGCTTTTGGGCGCGCCGGTCGTCATCTGGGTGATCCTGCGCCAGCGCAATTTGCGGCAGGCTTTCGCCGGATGATGGGAGGGCAAGCATGAGCGAAGAGACTGTCCTGCGAACAAGAGATCTCTCCATCGGCTATCGCCGCACCCGCAGAGCCCCCGCTGTCATCGCCAGCGATCTGAGTTTCTCCTTGCGCCCGGGGGAACTGGTCTGTTTGCTGGGGCCGAACGGCGCTGGCAAGTCGACTCTCATGCGCACGCTGGCCCGCTTGCAACCCCCGCTGTCGGGGCAGATCTGGCTGGATGAGCGTCTCCTCGACGACCTGCGGCCCGGCCAGCTGGCCCGCCGGCTGAGCATCGTGCTGACCGATCGAGTTGACGTGGGCGCAATGTCCGGCTACGGTCTGGTAAGCCTTGGCCGCCATCCCTACACCGGCTGGACGGGAACGCTAGAGGAGCAGGACCAGCAGATCGTTCAGTGGGCCCTGCAGGCCGTCCGCGCCACAGATCTGGCAGACCGGCTCACTGTCGAGATGAGCGATGGCGAACGCCAAAAGGTCCTGATAGCCCGCGCCTTGGCGCAGCAACCGCGAGTGATGCTTTTGGACGAACCGACCGCCTTCCTCGACCTGCCGCGGCGGGTTGAGGTGATGGACCTCTTGCGGCAGCTCGCCAGCGAGAACCGCCAGGCGATTCTGCTCTCCACGCATGACCTGGATCTGGCGCTGCGCAACGCCGACCGACTTTGGCTGCTGTCGGCCGACGGCGAACTCTTCGACGGCGCGCCCGAAGACCTGATTCTCAACGGTGCATTTGAGCGCGTCTTCTCCGCCGAAGGGGTGACGTTCGACCGCGAGCGCGGCTCCTTTCATACTCGCCAGGAAGCTTGCGGGCGGCTGCGATTGGAAGGAGACGGCGTTGCGGTCTTCTGGACTGGGCGCGCACTTGAGCGCATCGGCTACGCGGTGGAGAAAGAGGGAGAGAACGGGGATTCCGCTTCCTATGCCACAATTCTCCCACCCCAGAAATCGGCAATCGGGACCGTCTCCGTTCGCATGCAGGACGACGGCCTAATCTATAACCTTGAAATGGAAGGGCGCGAGGATGCCTTTGCGACACTAAGCGCTCTGACCACATACCTGCGCCGCGGCGGCGCCGGAGGAGAAACTGATGCCCAGATTGACGAAGATCTATACGCGCGGCGGTGACGACGGGACAACCGCTCTGGGCGGCGGCCAGCGTGTGCCCAAGGATGCCCTGCGCGTCCAGTTGTATGGAACGGTTGACGAGCTGAACGCGCAAATCGGTGTGGCGCTGGCCAGCGGCCTGTGCGAGCGTCTGCAGAGTACGCTGCCTGAGATTCAGAATGAACTGTTCCACCTGGGGTCGGATCTGTGCTTTCTGGAGGAAGATAAGGTACGCTACACCCCACCGCAGATCGAAGAGCGCCACGTGGACCGCTTGGAGGCGCTGATCGACGAGCTGACACCGGTCGTCGGCCCCCTGGAAAACTTCATTCTGCCAGGCGGCTCGCTGGGGGCGTCCTGCCTGCACGTCGCGCGTACTGTGTGCCGGCGGGCGGAAAGGGAGGCTGCTTCACTGGCCAGAGAAGAGGCGATCAATCCCCAGGCACTGCGGTACCTGAATCGCCTGTCCGACGCGCTCTTCGTGATGTCGCGACTTGAGAATCTGCGACAGGGAGTTGCGGAGCCGCTGTGGGACCCGGCGGCCTGAGCAACGCAGGTGCCCCTAAGCGCCGCGGTCTGTTAGCACTTCCATAAAGTGCGATTCCTTGCCTCTGCGCTGTCTGGCCGACTTGGGGAGATAGATGAAGGAGATTTCTGTGGACCTGCCGGAGATGGCGCCCTACGCGCGTCACGTTTTCATCTGTTCAGGGCCGTTCTGCGACCCGGAGGGCAAGGCAAACTGGCTCTATGCACAGCTGGCCCGCAAGTTGGGTGAGCTGGGGGAGTATGACAATCCCCTGCGCATAAAGCGGGGAACCTCACCCTGTTTGGGTGTTTGCCACAGCGGGCCCGTCCTCGTCGTCTACCCTGAAGGCATCTGGTACTGCCAGGTCGATGAAGCGCTGCTGGATAGAATCGTCGAGGAGCATCTCCGTAACGGCAACCCCGTAAAAGAGGCGGTCTACCATCGACTTGAAGACAATGTTTACTCGAGTGATTTCAGATAGGCGTAGACTGCTTTGAGCCCGTCCGGGCTGATTTTGGTTGATCCGAACAGGTGATCGGGCCCCAATTCGCCCCCGGTGCGGAGCAGGTCTTCGAACTCGTCTTCGCTCAGCGTGAAACCCACCAGCGATGAACCCTGGTCGGTACCCGCAGCCCCTTCCCCGTGACATTCGGCACAACGATTGCCGTAGGCAAACTCGCCCATGGCGATGTCCGGCTCCTCTGCGGCCTCCTCCTCATCCGCCTGTTTATCCGCTTCGCTCGCCTCTTCCAGATCCGTGACCGGAGTCGGTTGGTCAAAGCGGGCCGCCGGCATCGTCGGTACAGCCTCGCTGCCCGCCGCCGTCTCCCCGCTAGGATCAGTCAGCTCATCACCCGGCCCGCAACCCGCCGCCAAAGTAAGGAGCACCAGAAGGACGGCTAAGGCCGGCACGAAGCGGCTGGTGAATCCTGTCGCGTTCATTTTCCTCTGTACCATTTTGCCGGCTCTCTCCATCTTCCTTGCCTGGAAATCGTACTCCTCAACTAGCGGTTATGAGGGGCGACCTCAGAATCGCTTCAAGCGTGCCTCACTCGATCATCTTCGGGGCAAGCGCGTCCCGCAGGCCGTCGCCGACAAACGAGAACCCAAGCATCGCCAGCGCAACGGCAATGGTTGGGAAGAGTGCCAGATGCCAGTAGACGCGTACATAGGCATTGCTGACGCCGACCATCTTTCCCCAGCTGGGGATCGGATCGTTGATGCCGATCCCGAGAAAGCTCAGGCCGGCCTCCCCGAAGATCGCCGCCGGGATACCGAAACTGATCGAAACAAGGATCGGTGTCAGGGCGTTGGGAAGCAGATGGCGTAGAATGATCCGATTCTGACTCACCCCCGTGCAGCGCGCGGCCTCGACATATTCCTTTTCTCGCAGCGAAAGAATCTGTCCACGCGTCAAGCGGGCGATACCGATCCAACTGGTTATGCTGAGAGCGAAGATAACCTTGGTGATGCCTCCTCCCCAGACCGATATGATGAGAATCGAAAACATCAGGCCGGGAAAAGCGGTCATGGTGTCGATGAAACGGGAAATGATGAAATCGGTGCGGCCGCCCACGTAGCCCGCCAGGCTGCCGAGCGGTACCCCAATCAGGAATGCAACCATCTGCACGGCGACGCCGACGGTCATCGAGGTCCGTGCACCGTAGATGAGACGGCTCAGGTAGTCGCGGCCAACTTCGTCGGTGCCAAGCGGGTGCCCCGGCAGCTCAAAGGGAAAGCGCAGCACACGGTCAAAATATACCTTGTCGTAGGGAAATGGGGCAACCAGGTCGGCGAATACCGCCAGGAATAGAAAGAGCAGGACGATTGCAAGTCCGATTACGGCCAGCCGGTTGCGCAGGAACCTTCGGGCTGCGTCTTGCCAGAGAGTTCGGTGGCGTTCCCCATTCGTCGGCGCCAGGTCTAAACCGGTCGCAACCCTCGCCGTCACTACGCCCCTCCCTCGGCACCCAGCCGCACGCGCGGATCGATCCACGTATATATGATGTCAGTGAACAGATAGGTAAGGCTCCACAGAAAGGCGATCAACAGGAAGAGGGCCATGATCATGGGATAATCGCGATTGAAGATACTGGTAACGAAAAACTTGCCCAGTCCGTTGATACGGAACACCGCCTCGATAAAGATGCTGCCCGTCAAAAGATTGGGAATGATGACACCAAGGGCTGTCACCATCGGAATCAGCGCGTTGCGCAGAATATGGCGCAGCATGATCGCCCTGTTGCCCAGCCCCTTTGCCCTGGCTGTACGCGTAAAGTCCTGGCGCATCACATCCACCATACTGGAGCGCGTGTAGCGGGCGATGATCGCCAGCGGGCCGAGCGCATAAGCGACGACCGGCATGATCCAGTCGGTACACACGAATTTGCTTCCCAACAGACAGGAGTCGGAAGCATTCCACCCGCCCATCGGCAGCCACTTGAGACGCACGGCAAAGAAGAGGATCAGCCACATCGCCACCACGAAGCTTGGCACCGTGATCCCTAACATGGCGATAAAGGTCGTAATGTTGTCGATCCAGGAGTTTTGGTGGTAAGCAGCGTAGATCCCCAGCGTTATGCCGACTCCGAACGCGAGCAATACGGTCATCACACCCACCTGCGCCGTCACCTTCCAGCTCTTGGCGATCAGTGCGGTCACGGTGGTGGTCGGTTGCTGGTATGGGATGCCGAAATCGAAATGCAGGACTGCATTCTTCATGTAGTTCAGATACTGAATGTGGATCGGTTTGTCGAGGCCGTACTTGCGGAGAATATTTTCTTTGGCGGCCGGCGGCAGGGGGGCTTTGGTTTCGTCAAAGGGGCCGCCCGGTACCTGGTGCATGAGGAAGAAGGTGACAACGGAGACGACAAATAGGACAAGAATCAAGGAAAGAATCCGTCCCAATATATATCGTGCCATGGCGTTGTCTGAGTTCGTGATACGGTGGCGGGAGGCCACCGAGGTGGCCTCCCGCTTCGCTCAATCGCAACTGTATTGTCGAGTACAGGTCTGCAGCACGCTACTCGGTTATGTAGATAAGCGAGATGTCCTGATCGTTGCCCCAGTGCCAGCCGGTAATGCCCTGAGAGTCGGCGTCGCGAATTGTGCCTTGTACCCACGACTGCATCAGGTCTCCAGCCCAACGATGGGCGATGAAGATCCCGCCAACGTCGTCCACCAGAACGCGTTCGGCGTCGCGGAACATCTGATCGCGAAGCTCAGGATTGCCGACCATGCCGGCCGCCTCGGTGACAAGGGCGTCAAACTCATCGTTCTTCCACGAGTGCCGCCCGCCCGACTTCCAGACGTTGCCCAGCAGATTGGCCGGGTCAAGGAAGTCCATACCGTAGTCTACCGCGCCGAACGTAAGCTGCGTGGGCTTGGCATTCAGCGCATCCATGTAGACCTTGCGGTCCACGTTCGAGATTTCGAGGTTGATGTTAAGGCATTCGGTAATGGAGGCGGCAACGGCCTGATAGACCGCAGCCATCGCCGGCGCCTCGCCGCGCAGCATCATGACCAGGTCGGGGAATCCCTCACCGCCGGGATAGCCGGCCGCGGCCAGATGTTCATTGGCTTCGTCACAATCGTAGTTCTGATACTCTCGCAGATTGCCCTCCGTGTCCGAGGAGGGGTAGCCGGGCATCAACATCGAATAGGCTGGCATCGCCTTGATCTCGCCGTAGACGTTGGCCACGATGTTTTCGCGGTCGACCGCGTGGGCGAAGGCCTTGCGCACATTGATGTCGTCGAACGGTTCTGTGAAGGTATCGACCCGCAGGTAGTCTGTCCGGCAATCGCCGAAGTGGCGCAGGTAGTTGCCGGCCATCTCCTCGTCGCGCAGGATCAGTTCAAAGTCGGCCGGTGTCAGCGCCCCGTACGGCACCTTGTCGATGTCGCCGTTCTGGTAGGCGGCGAAGAAGGTGCTGGGGTCCATGAAGATGCATTCCATACGCTTTATCAGCGGCGGGCGGAACCCCTTGTAAGTCGGGTTGGCTTCGACGACGATCTTGTTGCCGGGGTCGAACTCAGCCAGTACGAAGGGGCCTGACGAAACTGAGGTTTCCAGGCTGCTGTTGTAGTACGGGCCGTGCTCTTCCAGGGCCTTCTTCTGCAGCGTGAACGCGAACTTCATCACGCCGGGCAGCGGCGGGAAGACATCCTCCGTCTCGACCTCGAGGGTCAGGTCATCCACTGCGCGTACGCCCAACTCCTCTGGCGGCAGCTCGCCGGCGATGATCTTGCTCCAATTCTTGATGCCGCCATCGGCCAGGAAGCTGTAGAACCAGGAGAAGTCCCAGCCGTGTTCCGGTGTGGCTGTGAGCCGGAAGGTGGCCTCGTAATCGTATGCGGTCAGCGGCGTACCGTCGCTCCAGACCTGGCCCGGCCGCAGGTGAAAGGACCAGACCTTGCCGTCTTCGGATACGTCCCAGCTCTCGGCAGCACCGGGGATCACGTTGAAGTCTTTGTCCAGTGATACCAGTGTGTCCTGGAACAGATCGGCAAGGCAGTACCGGTTGTAGACCGCCACCGGGAAGTCGAAAGTGGAAGCACTTTGATTAATATCGGCTGCTACTCTGTAGACCTGCTCATCATAGGGCTTGGCATCGGCAGGCAATTCCGTACCGTAAACGGTAACGTTGCCCGCGGTTTCTTCCATCGCTTCCTCGGAAGCCGGCTCCATGGCTTCTGGCCCGGCTGCCGGCACACAGGCTTGGAGGAGCAGCCCCAGGAGGAGAAGCAGAGGTAGTCCGTAGGTGAACCATCGGGTTCTGCGAACAGCTTGTGTTTTCATTGATTTCTCCTTTGACTATGGTGGATACACAAAAAAGGTGAGGGTAAAGGACCCTGTCACAGCGGTGAAACTGCACGGCGTCGCCGGCATACACACTTTAGAATGGTAGCGAGGGAATCACGAGACAATCTCGCACGATAGTCTAAGGCAGTGTGCCCATGATTACAAATTTCTATGGGGGCGCGCGCAAACTAATTCGCAGGTCGCACAAAAAACCGGGACCCTCCTTCGGCTGCCTGCGCTGAGCAGGACAGCGACCCGGAGTGCCCCGGCGAAGTCGCTATGCGTAAGTGCCTTGCAAACCCGCTTCCTGACTGCGAAAGTCCGTTAACGGACAGGGCCGCAGCCCAATTTGACGCCTTCAGGGGCTATTCAGCCCAGGACCCCTGCGCCATCATGCCGCCGTCTACATTTACGTATTCGCCGGTCATAAAGGAGGCGGCGTCGCTGCTGAGAAAGAGAACAACCGAGGCAATGTCCTCCGGTTTACCGATGCGGCCCATGGGGTGCGTTCTTTCCGCGGCTATTCGCAGGGCCTCCAGGTCGTGATTTACACTCTCCATCGCCAGGCTGGTCTCAATGGTGCCGGGGTTGACAGCCAGAACGCGAATATTCTGCTCTGCGTATTCCAGGGCCAGTTGCTGTGTGAGCGAGATCATGCCGCCCTTGCTTGCGGCGTAGGCCGGCACGCCTTTCATCGATTGTCGGCCTTGCACGCTCGCAATGTTGACGATTACGCCACCGCCCTGTTTCAACATGAACGGCACCGCGTACTTTGACATCAGGAAGCCGCTTTTCAGGTTTACGTCCAGTATGCGATCCCAGGTCTCCTCCGGAAACTCGTGCGCGGGCAGGTAGCTGTCCACCGGCTGAATGCCGACGTTATTGACCAAAACGTCCACGCTGCCCGTCGCCGCGGCCTGGTTCACCAGCGCCTCGCAACCTGCCGCCCCGGCGACATCTGCGTTGACAAAGGTAATCGATCCGGG
>VYDA01000535.1 GCA_009843665.1 Caldilineaceae bacterium SB0675_bin_29
ACGTAGACGATGTCCATGATGAGGAAGGTGACGACGGTGAGGACGGAGAAGAGGATGACGTCGAGGAAGACGACGGGATAGTCGCGGGCCATGACGGACTGGGCCATGAGGTTGCCGACGCCAGGCCAGGAGAAGACGACTTCGACGACGACGACGGTGCCGATGAGGTGGGGGAGGGATGAGAGGGTGACGGTGATGACGGAGAGGCTGCCGTTGCGGAGGGCGTGGCCGAAGATGACGGCGCGTTCGGCGAGGCCCTTGGCGCGGGCGGTGCGGACGTAGTCCTGGCCGAGGGCTTCGAGCATGCCGGAGCGGGCGATGCGGGCGACGGTGGCGATGAGGCCGGTGGAGAGGGTGACGGCGGGGAGGATGAGGTGTTTCCAGGTGCCGACGCCGGATGTGGGCAGGAGCCTGAGCTGGACGGAGAAGATGAGGATGAGGACGATTGCGAGAAAGAACTGGGGCGTGACGATGCCGAGGACGGCGCCCATGGTGGCGGCGGTGTCGATGATGGTGCCGCGGCGGAGGGCGGCGATGATGCCGAGGGGGAGGCCGAGGGCGATGCCGAGGATGAGGGCGGCGGCGCCGAGGCGCAGGCTGTTGGGCAGGCGTTCGAAGATGACGGTGGTGGTGGGCACGCCGTAACGGAAGGAGTGGCCGAAGTCGAGCTGGAGGGTGCGTTGCCAGAAGACGGCGTACTGGATGACGGGGTGCTTGTCGAGCCCCATTTTGCGACGGATCTCCTCGTATTCTTCTTTGATCTCCTCGGCGGTGCGGTTGGGATCGAGGTTGACGCCGAGGCTGGCGGGGTCGCCGGAGACGCGGATCAGGAAGAAGACCAGGGTTACGACCAGAAATATGACGAGGACCGCCTGGAGGAGGCGGCGGATGACGAAGGCGCGCATGGGAAGGGCTGAGGAGAGAGTAGAGAGGGGTGAGGAGAGAGTGTTCCCCTCACCCCTCTTTTTTTTATATGTCGGTGTTACCTATTCGGTCGGGATGAAGATCTCGAACGATTTGCTGAAGGTCAGTTCGGGCAGGCCCGGGCTGAGTGCGTAGAGGGCCGGGATTGTGTAGGCGTGCAGGGCCTGGGCGTTGTCGCAGATGTAGGCGGCGATGTCTTTGACGACGGCTTCGCGTTCGACCGGGTCGGCGATGACGCTCTTGGCGGCCCGCATTTCAAGGAACTCGGGATCGGGGGAGGAGTCGCCGACAGGGCCCCACATGGAGGTGGTGTTGTCGGCGAGGTACCAGTTGAGGCCGATGTTCATGATGGGCGGCAGGGTCTGGTCGATGAGCTCCTGGAGCCAGACGGAGGATTCGGGGTATTCCATTTCGACGATGATGCCGACCTGGGCCCACTGGGCGGCGAGGGCTTCCATGAAGGTGCGGTCGCGGAAGTAGCGGCCGGTGGTGGCGGAGCCGGTGATGGTGAAGCCGTCGGGGTAGCCGGCCTCGGTGAGGAGCGCTTTGGCCTTTTCGGGATCGTAGGGATAGGTCTGGACGTCGGGGTTGTAGCCGAAGCCGCCGGGGGCGACGATCTGGCAGTCGAGCTTGGTGCCGAAGCCGCCGGCGATGGTGTTCCACATGCCGTCGAGGTCGACTGAATAGAGCATGGCCTGGCGGACGCGCACGTCGTTGAGGATTTCGTTGCGGCCGTAGATGTTGATGCCGACGTACATGCTCTGCATGCTGTCGCCGGCGTAGAGCTCGAATCCTGCGGCGGTGAGGCTTTCGATCTGGTCGGGCGGCACGTGGGCGGCGATGTGGATTTCACCGCTCTGGAGGGCGGCGACGCGCACGGCCGCTTCGGGCATGTGGCGGAAGGTCACTTTTTCGATGACGGGTACGCCGCCGGGGTAGTCTTGCCAGCGTTCGAGGGTGATGTAGCTGTCACGCTGCCAGGATGAGAACTTGTAGGGGCCGGTGCCGACGGGTTCTTCGATGTAGCCGTCAAGGCCGACGGCTTCGAGGTGGTCGGGGGCGAGCGGCATGTGGTTGGCGAAGAGGTTGGCCCAGCGATCGATGGGTTCGAGGAGGGTGAACTCCATGGTGTAGTCGTCGATCACTTCGTAGGACTCGTAGTCGTTGAGCTGGCGGAAGGACCAGGTGAATTTTTGCGGGTCGGCGTCTCTGAGGAGCTCGAAGCTTTTGGCGAGGCCGGGCGCGGTGAGTTTTTCGCCGTTATGGAATTCGATGCCTTGCTTGATGACGATACGGACGGTGAGATCGTCGACGAGCTCCATGGATTCGAGGAGGACGGGGTCGATGGCACCGGTCTCTTCGTTGAGGACGGCGAGGGTGTCATAGAGCAGTTTGGAGAAGATGCGTGACTGGAGGGATGGGACGGTGTTGCCCACGAGGGTGACGGGCAGGGCGCCCATGCCGATGATCATCTCCTCCGGGTAGCCCTCGCCGGCCATTTCGTCGGCAGCCATGTCGCCGGAGTCGGCGGCAGGGGCGGCGGCGACACAGCCGGTCATGATGAGGAGGGCGAGGAGCGCGGTGAGAATTGAAAGTGTGCGGATACGACTGGCGAACATTCTTTACTCCTGTGCGGTTGAAAGGTTGAAATTTTTGGGGCCTATAAACCAAAGAGACATTGGCATGCCAAGCATCTGACAGAGAGACATAAATTTGACAGATTTGCTTGGTTGTGGCAGAATGAAGGCAGTGAAATGGCCGCACGGAGCAGCAACTCCGGCGGCCATGGCCCAGGAGACTACGACTCGTGGACCTTCCGCACAGTACCACAATCCACAGAACATATCAAGTCAGAGGCTATGCAAGCGCGAACGGCTACGCGCGCGTGCGGGAAGTGCTGCGCATCTGCCAGCAACTGTACAACCGCGCCCTTGCGGAACGGCGCGCTGTTTACCGCCTGACGGGAAAATCAGTCAGCAAGTATGCGCAAATGAAGTGGCTGACGGCGTTACGCAGAGGGTCGCAGAGGCTGCGCGACATAGACGTAAACGTGGAGCGCGGCGCGCTCGTGAGACTTGACAGGGCATACCAGGCGTTCTTTCGGCGCGTCAAGGCGGGAGAGGGATTCGGTTTTCCGCGTTTCAAGCCAGCTCAACGGTACACGTGCCTCGAAGTCGCGCAAGTCAGGCGCGGCATGGTCAAGGGCAACAAGATCAAATTCAAGGGGCTGCCGGTTATACGGATCAAGCCCTCCCGCCCGTTGCCCGACGCGGAACTCAAGAGCATACG
>VYDA01000012.1 GCA_009843665.1 Caldilineaceae bacterium SB0675_bin_29
GGCGCAGGCCTCCTTCGTAAGTCAGCAGCCCGCTGGCTATATTTGGCGCCAACTATGCATTGGACCAGGTGGCGGAGTGGGCGCGGCAGGACGCCGCCATCACCCACGTCCACCGGGTCTGCCAGGAGGCCAACGCTCTTTTTGCGATGGCGATCGCGCACGCAGTGCGAACTGGATGCGTTGCAGATGACCTGTATCGGGAGATCGCGGGCTGGGCGGAGGAGATGGGCGTCGACCACAGGCTGAAAGAGACGATCGTCGCAGCCGCCGACTCTCCGCCAGACGATTTCAATCATCAGCAGGGATGGGTTTTGATCGCCTTCCGCAACGCCCTTTGGCAGCTTCTGAACGCAGAAAGCGTCGAGGAGGGAATCATTTACACGGTCATGCAGGGGGGTGATACCGACACCAACGCGGCTATCTGCGGGGCGCTCCTTGGCGCTGTATATGGACGGGAAGCGGTTCCCAACCGGTGGATCGAAACGATTCAGAATTGCCGACCGCGGGCAGGGACGCAGGGCGTGCATAAGCCTAGGCCCGAAGTCTTCTGGCCTGCGGATGTGCTGGAGCTTGCCGAGCAGTTGGTCTCTCCTACTGATTGACTCTTGTCTGGATCGAGACCTTAAGGAAAAGAGGTTGGGCAGTTATGATAGACGCGATGAGCCGAGCGCTGATGTGGTCACCTTCCCTGGAAGAATTGAAACAAGTCATTCGGGAAGGATTGCAGGGCAATTACGCCAATGTCGATGTTGAAGTGGTCGATTGTCCCGACCTGCGTGCTCTGGGATGCGCCAGCCCCGGCTTGAATGGGTCCACTGTCTTGTTGGAGGTGGGCGGGGAACCGTGCGCCCACAATCCCAGATACCGCCACGTTACCTTCGACATGGCGGAGATGGCGAGCGACTGTGGCCAGGACGAAGGCTGCATTTTTGGCGCAGGCATGGCCTTTCCGGGCGTGTTGGAAGGACACTGTGGCGAGGTGATCGCCACATTGCAAGCGGGCGGGGTCAACAGGTCCAAGGTCGCCCGCGTTGGGCCGCAGCAGGAATGCATCGTTGAGCCCTATGCGTCAACGCGCCACAGCGGACTGTCCAATCTCTTCCTGTCGGAGGGCCGGCCGGGCCCTGTGCTAAAGGTCAGCGTGGAGAGGCGGACCGGCAATGAGCGCTCGTTCACACAGGCGTTGCGCAAGAGTCTGCAAACCCATCCGGAAATTGGCGGGGAGGGCGCGCCCCCCGGAGCCCGGCAGGTGGGAATGGGCGGCGTCTTTGTCATCGAAGCCGGTCAGATACGCTCCCATGTCATGCCGGATTACGAGTGCATCGCCCACCGGTACTACGACACGGATTCTGAGGAAGTCGTTGCCGACTTTCTACAGTTCTACGAGCACATGGGGCCCGACCTGCTCTGCTTCGCCGTATTCTGGACGGGGGACCCCACCGGAGGGCGCCTGCACTTGCGCGACTCGGGGGAACATACTCACTTTTTTCACATGGGAAACCTGAATCAGGCCGGCCACTATCACTACGATGTCAGCCCCGAAACTATCCGTTATACCGGATACTTCAACGTCGCGGCGGAACTGGTTCGCATCGGCGACATTTATGCGGAACTCGAACGGCAGTCAAATCACACCGACGAGGAACAGATATGAAGATCACAGACGTACTTGCGACGGGTCTGCGCGTCGCGACCCCGGAGGGCGGCTGGAGCGAGGAGTTGAAGGAGGAAGACTGCGTCCACACGCTTGTTTTTGTCGAGACGGATGAAGGCGTCACCGGTTACGGTTCCGTCTTCACCAACGACGGCCTCGTTTTGGCCGCACTGGAGGTGTTGCGCCCGCTCCTGATCGGTCAATCCGCGATCGAGCCGGAAAGGGTGAGTGAGTGGCTGCACCAGAACACGTTTTGGATGGGACGCGGCGGCACCATCACGCACACGATTAGCGGAATTGACATCGCGATGTGGGACATTCTGGGCAAGGTCACGGGACAGCCGGTCGGCCGCCTGCTGGGAGGGCGTTACAGGGAACGGGTCCGTCCCTATGCCTCTCTGCTGATGGATCAGCCGGCCCCGCTGCGCGACGAACTGCAGATGTGGAAGGAGCAGGGCTTCCGTGCCTTCAAGATGGGGTGGGGGCCTTTTGGTCGTGTCAGTGACGAACTGGATGAGGAGATCGTGGCCACTGCCCGCGAGGTTGTCGGGGACGACAACCAGTTGATGGTGGACGCCGGCGGCAGCGACGCCCACTGGCAGGGCCGCTATACGTGGGCGCTGCGATGTGCCGGGATGCTGGCCGACTACGGCGTGGACTGGTTTGAGGAGCCGCTGCGTCCCGATGACCTGGAAGACTTTATCCATCTGCGCCGTAACACGACGGTCCCCATAACCGGCGGCGAGGTCCTGACGCGGCGCCAGTCCTTCATCCCCTTTCTACAGCAGGGCGCCTTCGACATCGTCCAGCCTGATGTCGCCAAGGTCGGCGGGATCAGTGAGGAGCGCCGCATCGGCTGGATGGCGCAAGAGAACGGTGTACGCATGATCCCGCACGGCTGGAACACCGCCCTTGGGCTGGCGGCCGACCTGCAACTGGCTTCCGCGCTCGCCGATACCGATCTGGTGGAGTACAAGACCGGTTCGCCCTATATCGACGAGATCGTAGCCGGCGGCTGGCAACTGGATGAGGAGGGCATGTTGCCGATTCCCGATGGGCCGGGCCTGGGAATCGAGTTGGATATGGACGCGGTGGCGCGCTACTCCTGATCGAAGTCGCTTTCAAGCAACTGCCGTCTCAGACCGCCGGCCGAGTGCGCCAGACCCGCAATTGCTTTTTGCCCAGGATGAGCCACCAGAGTGTCGCCGTCTCGGAGGTGAAGCCGGCAAGCAGCGCAGCCACCCCGAGGGTCGCGCCTTGTACTCCCAACAGCGGCAGGACCAGCAGGGCGATGAGAATAGCGCCGGTACGCATCGGCGCGCCAACTGCCATAGGTCGTGTGTCGCGCTCCATGAAGGCGACGCTGTGGAAATAGGCGCGGTGTACGACAACGAATGGAAAGAATGTGTAGATCTGGAGGGGCACTCGACTGAGCTCAGCCAGGGCGGGCGTTATTCCGATGACCTGCTCCAGAAGGACGGTCCGCAGCGGTGTCCAGAAGAGCAGTAGGCAGATGGCGGAGGGAGCAAGTCCGCAACATAAGGACTAGCGAAGAAAG
>VYDA01000011.1 GCA_009843665.1 Caldilineaceae bacterium SB0675_bin_29
TTTCCGACATCTTATACAACAACAGCCTGAAGAACGGACTCCTGCCGATCAGGTTGCCTGAAGAGACTGTCGGCCGTTTGCTCGACCTGGTCGAGGAAGTTCCGCATACCAGCATTTTCATCGACCTGCCAAGCCAGACAGTCGCTCTGCCTGACCTTGACGGCGGCGCGGATGGCGAAGCGGAAGGTCCATTTTCATTTGACATTGATCCTTTCCGTAAGCAGTGCCTGCTGCGCGGCTTGGATGACCTCGGCTATCTTCTGGACAAGGAGGAGCAGATCAGCGCCTTTGAGGCCGCGGCGTCATACTGACGGTTCTTGATTTCAAGCTGCACTTGTCGCGAGGACTGGTTCCGCAAGCAGCCTATCGGGAGCTGGCGAATGGAAGGGGGATGAAGCGGATGACAGCGGGCGCGCCTCCGGCGGATAGCACGAGTGCGGTGTGGAAAGACCCGTCACTGGTCGAGGGTTTCCTCAGAAGAGTACGTAAGGGCGTACCCCTTTCCCAGATTCAGTTGGACGTGATGATGCGGGTGATCGCCGGGCCAGAGGAGGACCAGGCCCTAGGCGAGCGCCCGGTACACAATTTCCTGGACCTAGGTTGCGGCGACGGAATTCTGGCGGCAGCGATCCTGGAGAAATATCCGCGCGCCAGAGGGACGTTGGTCGACTTCTCCACTCCTATGCTCCAGGCTGCCCTGAGCAACCTGAAGGCCTATAGCAAGTCGCTTCACGTTTCTTCTGCAGATTACACCGACCCATCCTGGTTCGACATCATCTCCGCGCAGGCGCCATTTGACGCGGTTGTTTCCGGCTATTCGATTCACCACCAACCGGATTCAATCAAACGTCTGGTTTATGTCGATGTTTTCGACTTGTTGAAGCCTGGCGGTGTCTTTGTGAACATTGAGCATGTATCTTCGGCGACGCCTCGAATCGAGGCGCTGTATGATGATTATTTCATCGACACGCTTTGGGCAAGCCAGCTGACAGACGGCGAGGGCCAGACTCGCGACCAGGTGGCGGCTGCATATCACAGCGGGGAAGATAAACAGGCCAACATTCTGGCCCCGGTGGAGTCGCAATGCGAATGGCTGCGCGAGATCGGCTTTGATGACGTGGACTGTTACTTCAGAATCTTCGAGCTGGCAGTTTTTGGAGGCAGACGGCCATTGACATTGGATGACGACATCGAATACGCGGATTAGCCGCAGGAATGAAGGATTGCGTAGGGCAGCATCGACGAAATCCGAAGGTGTCTTGAGAAGCTAGAAAGGGTAGTGTTGACGGGCCCGGTCAGAGGCAGAATACTGTACGACTGAGAATCTCACAGCAGGTCCAGTAGTTTCCGACATTCGGTCTCATTGAATGGAGCAGGCCGAGACAGAGACCCCATTTGAGAAGGAAGAATGACGAATGGATGCAACAATAGTTATTTTGGATGGTGACGGAATCGGTCCGGAAGTCACGGCGGAAGCCAAGAAAGTCCTGGCAGCGGTGGCCGACCGTTTCAGCCACAGTTTCGTCTTTGACCATCAGCAGATCGGCGGGCGTTCCATCGATGAGTTGGGCACCAGTTTGCCTGACGAAACGGTTGAGGCGGCCTCCGCGGCGGAGGCAGTCCTGCTAGGCGCCGTAGGCGGGCCGAAGTGGGACGACCCCAGCTTGCCCGACAGACCAGAACGCGGCGTCCTTGCTCTGCGAAAGAGCCTGGACCTGTTCGCCAACCTGCGCCCGGTAAAGCTGCAACCTGAGCTGCTCTCCGCCAGTACCATCAAGGAAGAGACGCTGGAGGGTGTTGACCTTCTGGTCGTACGCGAGTTGACCGGGGGCATCTACTTTGGCGAGCGCAAAGAGCCGGACGACAACTTCGAAGCCTACGACACTATGCTGTACACCAGGCCGGAGATCGATCGCGTCGTGCGGCTGGCTGCGGACTCGGCGATGGAGCGCAAGCGCCGCCTCGCCAGCGTGGACAAGTTTAACGTTCTCGCGTCCTCGCGACTCTGGCGCAGCGTGGCGACTGAGGCTCTCGCCGACTACCCAGAACTGGAGGTCGAGCACATCCTGGTCGACGCCATGGCCATGCACCTGATCCGCAGGCCGGCTGACTTCGACGTGATCGTTGCCGGCAACCTTTTTGGGGACATTCTCACCGATGAAGCTTCGATGCTTGCCGGGTCGATGGGCATGCTGCCGTCAGCCAGCCTAGGGGATGTCAGCAACCGGCACAAACTGCCGCTTGGTCTCTATGAGCCGATTCACGGCAGCGCCCCCGACATCGCCGGACAGGGTATCGCCAACCCGCTTGCCGCGATTCTGAGCAGCGCGATGCTTCTTCGCCATAGCCTAGGACTGGAAAATGAGGCTGCGGCGGTGGAGGAGGCAGTAGATGCCATCCTGGCTCTTGGTGTACGGACACCGGATATTGCACAACCCGGAACGGAGACTGCAGGAACGGAGGTCCTCGGTGATCTCGTAGTGAAGGAGATCCGTGACGCTTAGTTCAAGGTATCCAAGGGAACTGAGAAGCAGAGCCCATCCGGTACCGCGGTTGGTCCATTTGGAAAGTTCCCGCTTTGGACAGTTGTTGAAGGAATGGCTGTAGGGGCACCTGAATGGTTACTCGGCCCAGGCAGGGTCAGATCGATACAGACGTTGATCCCGAAAAAGGCAACGTATCGGCGCGGAGGGATGCGGACCGCCAGTTGCGGTGGACGGTCCGCCAGCTTGGCAACGTACTTGGCGAAACGATCGTCGAGCAGGAGGGCCAGGCGATCTTTGACCTTGTCGAAGAGTTGCGGGCACTTACGCGCGCCCAGCGGCAGGGGAACCGAGACGCCGGACCCCAGATCGAGCAGCTGACCGCGGACCTGGTCAATGACTTCGACAGCACGCTAGGTGTGTTGAAGGCCTTTACTACCTATTTCCAGCTCGTAAACCTGGCAGAGGAGCAGCAGCGAGTGCGGGTCATTCGCCAGCGGACGGCAGAGGCGGAAGAGACCGATCGCCACATGCCTGAGACCATTGCGGCAGCCGTCACGAGGCTGCGAAAGGGGGGAACGCCGCCTTCTGAAGTAGGACGCCTGCTCGACGAGATGCTGATCAAACCGGTCTTCACCGCCCACCCTACCGAGGCCAAACGCCGCACAATCCTTCTGAAGCTGCTCGACTTGACCAGATTGTTGCGTGAGCTAGACGCCCACGTACTC
>VYDA01000319.1 GCA_009843665.1 Caldilineaceae bacterium SB0675_bin_29
GTGGTAGGAACGCCGCCGCTGCTGGTGGGTGCGGGAAACGGGGTCCGGCAGAACCGGCTGCTGGCCCAGATACTGGCGCGCCGTTTCGGGAAGACGCTGCTGATTCCGAACCATGCGGAAGAGGCGGCGGTGGGTGCGGCGGTGGCGGCGTCGGTTGGATTGGGAATTTTCGGGGATCTGGAGACGGCCGCGGCTGCGCTGTTGGACTACGCGGAGGCAGTTGAACCGTAGCAAGGGAAACCGGGGCCGCGTGGCCCCGGTCGAATGAACGATCGCCTTCGAGTTACTCCCTCACGTGCATATCGCCCAGGACAATCCACTTGTAGGTGGTCAGCTCTTCGAGTCCCATTGGGCCGCGGGCGTGGAGTTTCTGCGTGCTGATGGCGACTTCGGCGCCGAGGCCGAACTGGCCGCCATCGTTGAAGCGTGTGCTGGCGTTGACGAAGACGGCTGAGGAGTTGACGGCATCGACGAAGCGTTGGGCGTTGTTCCAGTCCTGAGTGAGGATACCGTCTGAGTGGTCCTGGCTGTGCTCCTGGATGTGCTCAATGGCCTCGTCGAGCGAGTCCACCAGTTTAACGCCGAGGATCAGCGTCATCCATTCGGTGTCCCAGTCGTCGGGCCCGGCGGGGATGACTGTTGCGCCGTTTTCTGTGAGATGGGGCATGGCGTCGGGTGTCGCGCGGATTTCGACGCCGCACTCGGCCATGCGCTGCGCCAGTTTGGGCAGAAACTCGGACGCGATCTGGCGATTGACGAGGAGGGTATCAAGAGCGTTGCAGACGGAGGGGCGCTGGGTGCGAGCGTTGACGATGACGTCCATCCCGCGTTCCTGGTCGGCGGTGATATCGACGTAGTAGTGACAGATGCCGATGCCGCCGGTGATGACGGGGATGGTGCTCTGGTCGCGGCAGAGGCGGTGGAGACTGTTGCCGCCGCGGGGGATGAGCATATCTACGTATTCGTCCATGCGCAGGAACTGGGAGACCAGGGCTCTGTCGGGGTTGCCGATGTATTGAATGGCCTCGCGGGGCAGGCTCTGAGCTTGCAGCGCGTCACAGATGACGGAGACGAGCGCGAGGTTGCTGCGCAGGGTCTCTTTGCCGCCGCGGAGGATGACGGCGTTGCCGGTCTTGAGGCTGAGGACGGCGATATCGATGGTGGTGTTGGGGCGGGCCTCGTAGATGACGCCGAGGACGCCGATTGGGATGCGGCGGCGGCTGAGGCGGAGCCCGTTGGGCAGGAGGCGGCTTTCGAGCTCGGCGCCGACGGGGTCGGGGAGGGCAGCCACTTGGCGCGTGTCGTCGGCCAGACCGCGTATGCGGTCGGGTGTCAGGAGCAGGCGGTCGAGCAGGGCTTCGCTGAGGCCGCTGGCGCGGCCGTCGGCGATGTCGAGCTCGTTCTGGGCAAGGACCTCTGCGCTGCGCGCTTCCAAAGCGTCGGCGATGGCGTGGAGCGCCTCATTTTTGCAGGTTGAGGACAGCCCGGCCAGTTTGCGGCTTGCCTGGCGCGCGGCCTTTCCCATCGCTTCGAGGTCTATCTGCTGCGGCGCGGGCTGAGAAGGCTCGCTTTGAGGAAGCTGAACTGTACTGTGGTCGTTCGTGCCTGGCTTCTTGACAGCTATAGTCATAAATCTCCTCCCAGCCCTATTCCAATAGGATCATGTCATTGCGGTGGAGCGCCACCTGCCCGTAGTCATAACCGAGCCGTTCGCTAATTTCGTGAGACTGGCAGCCGCGTATGAGATTCAGGTCAGCGCTACTGTATCGGGTGATGCCGCGCGCCAGATTTGGCCCATTTTTTTCCTTGACATAGACTGCATCGCCGCGCTCGAACTCGCCCTGGACGGTGGTGATACCGACGGGTAGAAGGCTGTTGCCGTGGTGGCGCAAGGCTTTGGCGGCGCCGGCATCCACGAGGAGATGTCCCGAGGGTGCGGGGCCGGCCAGGATCCAGCGTTTGCGGTTTTCCAGGGGGGCTTCCTGTGCGGGAAAGCGGGTCCCCACTTGCTTACCGGAGACCGCGCGCAGAATCACGTCGGGCGCGCTGCCGTTGGCGATGACGACGTCAGTGCCGGCGCGGCAGGCGATATCGGCGGCCTGCAGTTTGGTACTCATGCCGCCAATCCCCAGGTTGGACGGCGTGTTGCCGGCGAGTGCGCGCAAGGAGTCGTCAATCGTCTGGACTTCAGGAATCAGCTGCGCGTTGGGGTCGGTGCGCGGGTCGGCCGTGAAGAGGCCCTCCTGGTCGGTTAGCATAAGCAGCAGGTCGGCGCTGGTCAAGACTGCGACGAGCGCCGAGAGATTGTCATTGTCGCCAACCTTGATTTCGTCGACGACTACGGCGTCGTTTTCGTTGACGATTGGTACGATCTTGTGCTCCAGGAGGGCATTGAAGGTGTCGCGGACGTTGAGAAAACGCTGACGGTTTTCGGTGTCCGCCCTGGTCAGCAGGATTTGGCCGACGTGAATGCTATAGATTTCGAAGAAGCGTTCCCACAGGAGCATCAGGCGACTCTGGCCGACGGCGGCCAGCATCTGCCGGCTGGAAAGCGTGGTGGGCAGCTCGGGGAATCGCAGGCGCGCGCGTCCGGCGGCCTGCGCCCCGGAGGAGCAGACGATCAGCTCTTTATTCTGAAGGTGGAGCGACGCGATCTGCCGGGTAAGCTCCACCATTTGGGGCTGGTTGAGGAATCGGGTGCCCTTGGTGAGTACACCCGTACCCAACTTAACGACGATTTTGCGATACATTTCTGGTGCTCAGCCGGAAAAACCAAGACCCGTTCAGCAGGTGCCAGTTCCCTTTTGGAAGCTTTGATTCGCCGGAATTGGTCTAACAGTATAATGCAGTGAAGGAGGATCCGGCAATCGGATAGCTGCAGTGGGTGCATCCCAGATTTGGGGTGGGGATAGTCTGGCGGGGAATCGGCGCCAGCGGTGGCTGGCGTTGTTTACCGTCTTTGGGCGAGACGCAGTGCAGGCGCCAGGCCTGGCCGTACGGTGGAGTCCGTCAGTTGGGGAGGGTGCGAGGGCAGGCACAAGGCCGGCACCTGCGGGGATCTGATGGGACTGGCGGGACGTGGTCTGGCTGGACACCTTCGATTAGGCACCTGTTACGAATATCGACACCAGGTCGGCGAGGCATGTTGTAGGAGAGGGGGCGTTGCGGGGGCGGAGCCCCCCCACAAGGGAGGGCCGAATAGGCCCGACC
>VYDA01000337.1 GCA_009843665.1 Caldilineaceae bacterium SB0675_bin_29
ATCGTACCCAACGGGTCAAGCCCAAACACCGCACACGCGGCCGCCGTCAACCGCGTCACCGGCACCGTCCCCAACTCCACCTCCAACCCGCAACTCGAAGCGTCGGCCAGCTCCCACAAACCGGTCGCCACGCCGCCCTCCGTCGGATCGTGCATCGCCGTCACCAGCCCCGACTTCGCCGCCGCCAGCGCCGGCCCCAGCACACTGATCCCCGGCTCGTACAGATAATGCCCCGCCTCGTCCACCTCCGCCTCTGACCAGCCCTGCTCCAACAAGACCTCCCCCATCTCCCGCGCGATTATCGACGTTCCCTCAATCCCCGCGCTCCCCGCCAGCAGCACCACGTCACCGGGCCGGCAGCCGCCCGTCCGCACCACCTTCGCCCGCGCAACCTCTCCCAGCAGCGTACCCGCCACCACCGGCTGGTTCACCGCAGCCGTCACCTCCGTATGCCCGCCCGCTACCACGATGTCCAGCGCCCGGCAGGCCGCGCCCAGTTGGTCGCAAATCTGCCGCACCTCCTCCTCAGTCGTCCCTACGGGCAGTAACACCGTCGGCAGATAAAAGCGCGGCCGTGCCCCGCAAACCGCCAGATCATTCGCGCAGACATTGACCGCGTAATATCCAATCTCATCGGTGGCAAACGTGATCGGATCGCTCTTCGCCGCAAGCAGACTGTCGCCGCTCCCCTGTTGGGACAGACTGGGTTCACGCCGGCTGGAGGCGCCTTCCTCCCCCGAAACCCTGCCAACTTCAATCACAGCTGCGTCCTCGCCTACGCCCGGTCCCAGGTAGAGATCGGGGTCACTGATCGGCAAGGTCGAGATTAGCTCCGCCAGCAACTCTGACGGCAGCTTCCCGGTCGGAAGAAAGGTGTGTGTCTCTGACATTTCCATCTCCTGCGCGTCTATCACTATGCTGGCCGCCGGCTGCTCCGGAGCTCATCGCCGCTCACCGGACAGTCCCTGTTTTCAAGGCCAACTGAAATCTATGCTATGATTCCCGGAACTGAACAAAGGGCATGCCACAGGCAGCTGCATATCTGAACATACCCCGTCCCTCAAAAGAGGCCCGCTTCGGGTCTACTGCCCGGGCAGGCGTTGCAACCGGATGCTACAACCACAGAACTACCCGCGGTTCATCGGGAAGGCCCTCCTTCTGGAACCCGATCCATTCGTAGAAATGGTCGATGACGACAATCCCTGGATTGAGGGACTCTTCCTGTGCGCCTGTATCGGTGTCCTCGTCGCCGTCGCCCAGCTCATCGGCAGCCTCCTCCTGACCGCCTCGCTGCCGTCCTCAGATGCCCTCCTGAACACTGTGCTGCAAATCCTGCGGCAGGGAACGGCAGGCGGCGAAACACTGTTCGAGATAGAACGTACCCTGCGCAACGGCTGGCCTCTACTCCTTGCCTTCAGCGGCTACGACAGCGTCGGTTTCCGACTGCTGACCCTGGCAACGACCCCTCTCGGCCTGATCGGACACTGGCTCCTCTTTGGCTTCGTTAGCCACCTGCTTGCCCGTGCAGCCGGTGGACAGGGCACACTCGCCCAGACTTTGGGCGCCCTTGCCCTCAGCAACGCCCCTCGTCTTCTCTATCTCTTTACCGTGATCCCGTTCGTCTCCGTCGCCGCCGTCCTCATCCACGTCTGGGGCATCCTGATCGCCTTTCGCGGGCTGGAAGTGGCCCACGAGCTGCCTCCACGCCCAGCCGCGCTGGTCGCCGTCGGCACATATCTACTGCTTCTGCTTGTCAGCGCCGCTGTCGCCGTAGCTTTTGGCGCCTTGCTCCTCATCGCCGGAGGCAGTCTGTGAACATCCGCCACTGGCTGCCCACGCCTCAGAAAATGAGCGACGCAGTCCAGCTGCGCGCCTCCGGTTTCACCGAAACCACCATGCGCCAGTCCTTGGGCATGGTTTTCCTTCTCGGCCTCCTCGCCGGTTTCCTGCCCTTCCTCGTCAACTGGCAGCAAGCCGCATCTGCCGGGACCGCTCTCCCTCTCGCCCGGCTTGGCGCGCAGGCCTCTCTCTTACAGCAAGCACCTCTAGACTATGTCTTCCCCCTGTTCAGCCCTGTCCAGCTGGTCGAGCTCTTCCAGCTGATCGCCGGCCTGCCCCAGCCTCTGCCCGGCTGGCTTGCTGCCTTCTTCAGCGCCCTCGGCGAATGGATTAACTGGCCCCTGCGCTGGCTCGCCCTTTGGATCGTCTACGGCGCCTTGGTAATGGTCTGCAACAGCGTCCTCGGCGCCAACTGCCGCTTGCAGCCTTTCTTCGCCGCCACCGGCTTCGCTTCCGCACCCCTCCTGCTCGTCGGCCTCTCCCCCATCCCCTGCTTTGGCCGCGTCTGCGGTCTGGTCGGCGTCATCTGGGCCTTCGTCGTCTACATCAGGGCCAATGAGGAAGTGACGCAGCTTCCCCGTCTGCGCTCGTTGGCCGCCGTCCTGCTGCCGCTTCTGTTCATCCTGATTGTCACTCTGTCTGCCATCGCCCTGGTCCTGCTGAGCGTCTATCTGTTCGCCACCGGATTCTGAACCGCACGCCTCGGCAACTGTAGCCTGTTCTGTTCCCGTTTGTCAGCCGCCAACAACCGAAAACTCACGAGAGGAGTCGTCATGTACCCCCAAAGTGAAATTCTCTTTCCTCATCGGGCTATCAGACCCCTGGGCCGGGAACGCGGCGCCGACTGGAAGGAACTGGTCGATCAAGTCGCAAGTCAGCGCGATGGGAACGAGGATACACTTGCCTTCTCTCTCATGATGATCCGTCTCTGCGACTGCCTCAATTGCGACCAGTGCAGCTACAAAGCCTCACTGGGTTGTGTCACCTGCGCCCAGCGCGTCGTCGCCGCCCACAGAGGCTCCGATCGGAGACTTCGCCAGACCTTCGAACAGACGCGCCAGGAAATCAGACAGCGGTTGGTTCCCAATCCCAGCTGATTAGGTCTCGTCGACGCCTGTCAGAGCCGCGAACTGCAGGAGCAAACTGCGACGATTCCGCAAAAGGCCGCGCCGTCATACGAAGTACATCCCACACAGGCCCGCAGGCGTCTCCCTCTTGGTGCCTACTAAGGCCTTGCCAAAAGACGAAAATGACTTAGCACGACGAATGTGTTTCTCATCTCCTCTCACACCTATCGCTCATAGATCGCTGCTTTCACTGACCACTGACCACTGACCACTGCAGTTGTGCGGTCGGGCCTATTCGGCCCT
>VYDA01000598.1 GCA_009843665.1 Caldilineaceae bacterium SB0675_bin_29
CATCTCACCTGTTCCAATCGTCAGGTCCAACCCTCGCAACGCATACACTTCGATCTCGCCGCTGCGAAATGTCTTATGGATATTCTCGGCGACCACAATCGGCGTAGACGTCCCCTTCGCTTCCCTGACATTAGACCTGCTAGCCTCTGCAACCCGCTCCCGCGAGGCCATCGTTTCTTGTGCGGTAGTCTGACTCATTTTCCTCAGTCTCGTTTCCAAAGGATTGGGCGCAGTGCGCCCCGAGGTACCAGAACCTGAGTATCTGGCATGTTATACTTACAAATACGCTGCGGTTGCCAAACCGTTTCTCTTACGCAGGTCGACAACTTGCCGATCACCCTCGCCTGGACCGGGAGTTGCAGAATATGAAGCTTCTGAACGACTCACAGATGCAGGAATTCATTGTTAATGGCTTTGTGAAAATAAAGGCCCCCTTTACGCCTGCTTTTCATGACTCCGTGCGCGCCCAGGCAGATGACATCTTCTCAACGACGGGCAATCCCGGCAACGCCATCCTGCCCGCAATCCCCCAACTCGCCGACCTCTTCTCGCACCCTGCCGTCACCGGCGCCCTGACCAGCATCCTCGGCCCCGGCTACGCCATGCACCCCCACCGCCATTGCCACCTGACTCCCCCGCGGAAGACCGCACAACGCCACCACCAGGACAGCTACGAAGACGACCAAAACGTGCGCCACCACCGCACCCGCTGGGCCATGGCCTTCTACTATCCCCAGGATGTTACCCTCGAAATGGGCCCGACCTCCGTCCTGCCCGCCTCACAATACTATACGAGCCGCGACCAGGCCGAAAAACAGCAAGAGGTTCTGCTCTGCGGCGAAGCCGGCACCGTCACCATCGTCCACTACGACCTCTGGCACCGCGCGACATCGAACCGCAGCCACCGAAACCGCTTCATGATGAAGTTTCTCTTCTGCCGCATGGAGGAGCCGGCCGCCCCCAGCTGGGACTGCACCAACCTCTCATGGAGCGAATCGGCCGCCGTTGAGGAACTACCGCAACTCTGGCGCAGCGTATGGAATTGGCACGCGGGAAACAAAGTCTCAAACCACCGAGAGGATGCCGCTACCCGCGGCAGCCCTCGGGCCCCTGGATCGGAGAACGGGTCAATCGAAGGAGGAGCTACCCCCTCCGAAGCCGGACAGTTGGAGCAAGCCTACCGGCTGTCCCGCCAGGGAGAGCCGGGCTCGAAGGAACTAACCAAAAGGCTGGCTGAAGAAGCCGTCGAATTGCTCGATCACAATCAAGCCGCCCGGCACACCAACCCGAGCCAGCTCCGTTCCAACTTCGGACTCACCGCACAGGGTGCCGCCGCGGTTCCATTCCTCCTCTATACACTGGAGTCCGCACACTGGTCGCTGCGCGCCGCCGCCGCCGACGTCCTTGGAGACATCGGCCTTCCCGCCTCCCAAGCACTTCCCCGTCTCCTCGACTGCCTGGACGACGATTCCGAATGGGTCCGCCGCAACGCCACCGAAGCCCTCGGCAACATAGCCTCCCCCGAGGCGGTCCCGCGGCTCGCCCGCCTGCTTACCCAGGACAGTTGCCACTTCGTCCGCCACAACGCCGCCCTATCCCTCGCCAAAATCGGCCCACTCGCCAAGACCGCTTCCTCTTCCCTGCAACGAGCCCAAAACGATACAAACCTCTACGTGCGCGAAAACGCGCGCCTCGCCCTGACGCGCATTCGTACCGACTAGCTTCTGCTGATATTCCCTTCCAACCAGCCATCCCTCCGTATGGGCACCCCTTGTGGGTGCCCTGGCCAATACAACCTAAGCGATCTTCACGACCTTTCGCGGATCAATGAAAGCAGTTAATCGCGGCCCTTCGCGGATCGATCCCATCTGTCTATCACAACATCCGTTCAAAAACAGAGGGGCAGAATTGCACATCCTTCTCTCCTCCCGCTCTCGCGAAGCCCCTTCCCCGTGAATCAAGGCTTACAATAGGACGGTACGCTGGCCTCTCCCAAAACCTCCCCGATCAACGATGCGACCTCAGCATCGTACTCCGCCAGCCCTGAACCGTCCGCCGCAACTGAATCCGGCAACACCCCCCACAACCAGTACTTGACCGTCTCTGCCCAGTATCCCTCGACCCCAACTGACGCCGGCCCGCCTCTCCACAGCCCGTCCTCCATCGCCGCCATGTACACATCTTCAAGCCGCAACCTGAACGCCTCTCCTTCCGGCTGTTCCTCAAGCGCGCGGCGAACCAGGTGAGCGAACTCCTGCAAAAAGTGTTCGCAGTTCGGGTCCTGCTGTGTCACCTCGGCCTCCCACCCGATAGGACCGTCGCCGGCCTCTCCCCAGTAACCGAAAAACTCGACCCGCGCGTCGTTGGCCGCCAGCGTTTCCAGCAGGTCGGGCCGGCCCACCAGGACGCTGCCGATAATCTCTCTCGCCTGGTTCATCTTTGCGTCAGGCACCTCAGATGGGGCAACGACCGCAACTCCGTCAACATCCACGTACTTCTGAAAGAACAGGTCAAGTCCGAGAGACCGTGGCGGCGGTCGAAACGGTTGCTGGACGACGGCGGCGAACAACAGCTCCGACCACGCACCCCTTACCCCGCTGCCGTCACGCGCACGTACCTGGTAATAATAGTTCCTGCCGTCTGTCACGACACTGTGCGCGAAATGTGTCTCCGCAAGCCCTCTCCCAATCCGGCCCCAACTTCGATCAATGCTGTCCCAAACGCGCAGATCGTAACTGTCTGCGTTAGCCGCCGCGTCCCACCTGAGCGTCACCGTTTCCTCGCTTGCTATCGCTTGCAGATTCTTGGGCGCCGCCGGCGCTGAAGCCAGATCGGCCGCCGCGCAAGTCACAAGAGAAAGCGCCGCCAGTTGCGCCTTTACAATTACACTCGAACCCGACACCCAGGTCCCCGGCGCCAGGCAAAACTGATTGCCCCAGAGGTTCACCAATGCCAGGTTGGAAAGTCCGCTAAAATCAGGAAGCGGACCCGTCAGCAGATTCTGCCTGAGAGACAAACGCGTCAATCTCTCGAGACCATCCAGCTCGACGACAGGACCTGACAGTTGGTTGTCACTCAGATCTAATACGCCCAGGTTGCGCAAGAGACTGAAATCCGGGATCTGACCGGTCAACCGGTTGGAATCCAGGAAAAGCCACTTCAAATGTGCAAGAGAGCTCAGGTACGGATCCATTGCGGTCAA
>VYDA01000044.1 GCA_009843665.1 Caldilineaceae bacterium SB0675_bin_29
CTCCTATGACGATGACGTTGCCTGGCCGATGACATGGTACATGCGCTTCTATCCCAACCATATTTTCTACGGCGCGAACCCGACTACTGAAGCGATGAGCGCGCCGATCATCCTTGTCGGCAAGAAGAACTATGGAAAGGTCGAGCCGTACGTTGGGCGCGACTATGTCAGCCGGAATTACCGGCTCGTCTGGTGGCCGGAGGAGAGCTACAAAGGTGAATGGGACGGTGAGAAGTCGAAAGGTCTGACTCTGGAGCAGATATGGGGCGCGTTGAGAGATAGTGAGCGACGCAACCGCCTGTGGCAGATCTTTTTCTATCGCAATCATCCCGACAGGACTTTGACGGCATGGCCTCACCGGCATGATTTCCGCATGTACGTTCGCAGGGACATAGCCGAACTGGTGTGGGACCTAAACGTAGTTCCCACGGCCGGGGGAGGAACATCGCAGTCGCGAGCGTTCAGCTATGAGGAGATCGATCGGACCGCCAGCGCCGCCTACAACGGGTTGTACGACGCCGTCCCACTGGCCAACCCACGCTCAGTTGCGATTGGGGCGGACGGGCAGCGCTACATTCTCGATACTGGAAACAATCGCGTTGTTGTACTGAACTCCGACGGTACATATCGGGTAGCCTTCGGCAGTACCTGTTTTCTGGCAGAGGGCGCGAGCAGAGGCTGCGTCGACCCGGACGGAGACGGACCTCTTGAACTGGGAGACGGTCAGTTTCGAGAACCGTGGGGGATCGCCGTTGGGGCTGACGGCACGGTCTTCGTGTCTGATACATGGAACGGGCGCATTCAGGTCTTTGACAGCCAAGGTAAATTCCTGCGCAAATGGGGGAGTTTCACAGTAATCACCGAGGACATTAGGGACCCGTTTGCACTATTTGGCCCGCGAGGACTGGCGGTGACGCCGGCGGGCAACCTGCTGGTAGCAGACACGGGCAACAAGCGCATCATTGAATTCAGTCCTCTGGGTGAGTTCGTCCGGCAGGTCGGAGGCGGCGGCATAATTCTCGGCCACTTTGAGGAACCTGTCGACGTTGCCATCCATCCACCGACGGGAAACGTTCTGGTCAGTGATGCCTGGAACCGCCGAATTCAGGTGCTTTCGGCAGAGCTGGTGCCGTTATTCGAGTGGCTCATACCTACCTGGGAGAGCCAGGAGATATGGGACAAGCCGTTTCTAGCGGCTGCGGCGGACGGCACGGTTTATGCTTCGGACCCGCAATTCGCCCAGATATACGTGATGTTATCCGGCGAAATCCAGCACAGTTTTGGGAGATATGGCGGCGATCTCAACCGCTTTGCCAAACCGACCGGCATTGCGATCGACCCGCTCACGGGCGAGATTCTGGTTGCGGACGCGGATAACCATCGAATCCTCGTCTTTTCAGGCAATTGAAGTTAAAGATAGTTGAGGCATAGGCGGAAACTTGCGGGCGGAATCAAGGTTGCCGGCTGAGGAGGAATTGCCTCTTGCGATAGGCTTATTGCCAGCAGTACCAGTTTCGTGTACTTTTCAGCACCCCGTTTCCAGGTCACTCTGAATTGTCTTTTGCTTCTCCATCGCACAGCGAAATAGGCGCCTCGATAGAGCCGCGGCTCTGTCATGCTTGCGAATACCTCAACCGGTCGGGCGCCGCGTTTTGCGGGCGCTGCGGCAGGACCGTGGAATCGTTTTGTCCACAATGCGGCAGAGAAAACCCCGGGGGACACGAGTTCTGTGATGATTGCGGTGCGACCATTTACGCGGGCGTGTCTCCGGGAGGAAAGAAAAGCGGGAGTAGGAGCCGACTCAGGCCCTTGCTAACCTCCCTTCGCAAGAATGTAATGCGACGGGGGCTAGTCTGGGACACGCCATCCCACGACTGGAGGCGGTCACGGCAGAATATTTGGGCGTGGGCGGGCCGCAACCATTGGGAACTGTTGGCGGTCGCCTTCTTAACGGTTGCGGCAGCGATTCTGCGCGTGTACCGCCTTGAAGAGATCCCCGCCGGCTTTCACGGCGACGAGGCTTTGACGGGCATCGAGGGGCTGAGGATTCTGCAAGAGGGCTGGATTGGACCCTATACTTCCTCTGCGTTGGGTCAGCTGACTGGACCATTTTACCTAACTGCATTGTTGATCTGGCTGCTGGACGCCTCCGTATTCTCGGTGCGGCTGTCGATGGGTCTATTTGGCATTGCCACAATACCAGCGGCTTACTTCCTATTGAGGACGGGTTTTGGGCGTTGGATTGCATTATTCGGGACATCGGTACTTACGGTGAGCTACTGGCATCTGCACTTCAGCCGTTTGGGCTTCGGGGTGGTCCCGCTTGCATTTGCGTCGACGGCGGCGGCGGCGGCACTGCTGTGGGCGATGAAGTCCTACGATGCGGGAAGCCTTGCGGAGCGACGCAGGAACATGTGGAGCTGGTGTGCTGCCGGTGCGCTGCTGGGACTGATTCCCTACACTTATTTTGCGTTTCCGACATTCCTGGCTGCAATTGGTGCGGCGACAGTACTTTTCTTCGTGCTGCAAAAGGAGTCGTTCAAGCGCAAACTGCTTCCTCTTTCGCTCTTAGCGCTGGGCGCGGCAGTGAGCGCAGCGCCTGTAATACAGTTTGCTTTACGTTCGCCTGAAGCCTATTTTGGCCGGATGAATCAGAAGTCGGTGTGGGACTATCACGAGTTTGCGGATGCGGCCGGCTTTGCGGAAAAGGCGGGATTCCTAGCTGAGCGAGCCTGGGAGGCCGCTTTGCTGTTGCTGCGGAACCCACGCGTCGACGGTGTAGACGGTATCGGCGGCGTTGGGGCAATGGACGCGGGCTTCGCAATACTGGCGTATTTTGGACTCATTGTTTCAGTTCGCAAGTGGCGCAGCCCGCCTCATTTCATGGCTGCGCTGGTCGTTCTTGCGGCTCTATCGGGTCTGGTGCTCACCGATCCTTCGGCCGGTTCGATGCGACGCAGTATCACCGCCATCCCCTGGGTTTTCGGTTTGGCAGGGGTCGGCGCCGGGGCGATCATTCGATTTGGGCACAGTCGTCTGGGGAATTGGGGACGGGCTGCGGCGGTGAGCGCGTCAATCCTTGTATTCCTGGTGAGCATCGTCTGGAATCTCAGCTATTATTTCATAGAATTGCCGATGACTTCAACGTTTCGGGGGACATTCCCCACCTATTACTTTGAGGCCCTTGACGCGGCCCACTCG
>VYDA01000498.1 GCA_009843665.1 Caldilineaceae bacterium SB0675_bin_29
CTGTGGGACCTGATTGGGAAGGCTGTGGGGCGGCCTGTTTACCAGCTGCTGGGCGGGTACCGGGACAGCATTCCGGCATACATTGCGGGCGGTTACTATGAGGAGGGGAAGGGCCTGCGGGAGCTGGCGGAGGAGATGGAGGAGAACCTGACGCTGGGGGCGAAGGCGATCAAGATGAAGGTCGGCGGGGTGCCGATCAACGAGGACGTGGAGCGTGTGCGGGTGGTGCGGGAGACGATCGGGCCGGATGTAAAGCTGCTGGTTGACGCAAACAACGCGTACAAAGCGCACGAGGCGATCGAGATGGCGCGCAAGATGGAGAAGTATGAGCCGTTCTGGTTCGAGGAGCCGGTGGCGCCGGACGACTACAGGGGTCACGCGCGGGTGGCACGGTCTACTTCAGTTCCGATCGCAACGGGTGAGAACGAGTACACGCGCTATGGATTCCGGGACCTGATCGAGCGTGAGGGGGCGGCGATTATCAATGCGGACGCGCAGATTCTGGGGGGCATCACGGAGTTCATGCAGGTGGCGGCGCTGACGTCGGCAGAGGACCTGGTGATCGCGCCGCACGGGGCGCAGGAGGTGCACGTCCACCTTGTATGCGCCATCAATAACGGGTTGATCCTGGAGTTTTACCGAGAGACGGTGGACCCGCTGCGCATGCAGATTTTCGAAGAGACGATGAAGCTGGACGCGGACGGCAATGTGGACGCGCCGGACCGTCCGGGGCTGGGGATCACGCCGAATTACGAGCTGCTGAAGCAGTACAGGGTAGGATAGTCGGGTTAGCCTATTGCGCTGCCAGTCCAGGTCATGCACTTTGACCCGACGGAGGGCCAAGTCTCAACAGACCGGCATGGTCCATGTCAATGCCGGAGAGATTGGGTCTATGGGCAAAGAGCTTTATCGGATGGTACAGGTACAGCCAGTGTGGGTTGTCGTGGAGCCAGGATAGACAGCGGCTGTAGGTTTCTCTCCTTCTGCCGTTGTCAATAGTGAGGTGGGCAGCATCGATCAGCCGGTCGGCCTTGCTGTCCTCAACGCCTTGCCACCAAAGTCCTTGTGTCTGGCTGGAGATTTTCTCCTGCAGCACGCGGTAGGTGCTTAGCGGGCTCGAATCGAAGAGGGCGATATGGCCGATACGCTTTTGGCTGGTGTCCATGGCGTATTTGGGGCGGTCGGTCTCTTCTTCAATGCGGACAGGGATGCCGATGCGGGCGAGTTGCTCCTTGATCAGCGCCGCCACTTGGGGTGCGCGATCGGGGATGACGAGGGGCGTGCGCAGGAGCAGCTCGTCCGGCATGTCACAGGCGTCAAACAGCTTTTGGGCGCGCGCGGGATCATAGCCGTGCGGACGCAGAGCGTCGGAGAACCCGTAGTGAAAGGGGCAGACGACGGTCGCCGCGGGCTCGGCAAGGCCAGGCCAGACGTTGTCGATGATTTCGTCTACGTCAACCGCCAGATTGATGGCCAGACGGGCTTCCGGCTGCGAAAAAGGGATTTCATAGCCGTTGAGAAAACCGGTCACGGACAGTGTGTTTGTGGTCTTACGCCACGTCAGTCCGTCGTTTTCGGGAATGGACGGCAGCAGTTCAAGTCCGGTGGCCAGATCTACCTGGCCGTTCAGTAGGGCGTCGTACCGTTCTGAAGCGGATTCTATCTGCGAAACAGTCAGTTCGGGGAACTGCGAATCATCGTCGGGGCTGTCCACGCTTGACAACCGGAGCATCTCGCTCTCCACGTACTCTTCGAGCCTGAAAGGACCTGTGCCCAATGGCGGGTCGGCGGCGCCGGTCTGCTTCCCCACGTAGACTGCAGCGAAGATGTCCGCAAGATCGCCCGTCGGAGAGGAACTTTCGACCCGCAGCTGTGTTTTTCCTACTGGCTCAAAGCTAAGTGGCTCAAAGTAGGGAGAGTAGACGCCACCCATTCCAAAAGAGCCGCCTGCGCCGCGCATCCGTTCCAGACTTTGCACGACGTGCTCACTCGTGCAGGGTGAGCCGTCATGGAAGCGGGCGTCGTCGCGCATCGTAAGCAACCATAGGCGCCCGTCGTTTCGGACCTCGTAAGAGGCGATCAGCCCCGGCATGACGCGTCGACCGCGCCAGTGCATGAGCGGTTCATACACCAGTGCGAGGATGGTCTGCAGGTCGGGCTGATCGGTGGTGAATTCCGGCTGAAGCAGGATCACTTGCGATTGGGCGATGCGCAATTCATTCACCTCGGCGCCTCCTCTGCTTGTCCAGTTGCATGCACGGCGAGAGTCCTGCTATCCGGATGGCGAATCGCGCCTGGAAGGCGCGACGCCGACATTGGGGTCAGGTCTGCAGTTTGGGATCGAGTCTGTCGCGCAGCCAGTCGCCGACGATGTTGATAGAGAGAACGGCGGTCATGATGGCAAGGCCAGGAATGGTTGCCACCCACCAGGCGACGGCCAGGTAGTTCTTGCATTCGGCCAGCATCAGGCCCCAGGATGAATAGTCGAGGCCGCCCGGTCCCAGGCCGAGGAAACTCAATGCGGCTTCGGCGATGACCATTTTGGCAAACTCAAAAGAGGTGAGGACGATTATCGTGTTCACGAGGCTGGGGCCCAGTACGGCGATAACGGAGATAGCCAGCAATATGAAGGGGAATGCAAGTTGCATATTGACAAACCAGTTTACGATATCGTCAAACATACCGCCGTAGTAGCCGCTGAGGACGCCCAGCACAGTGCCGATCAGTACGGAGATGAGGACAGCTATCGAGCCGACGCTGAGAGAAATCCCTGTGCCGAAGACCAACCGGGTCAAGATATCGCGTCCAAGGCAGCGGGCAAAACGCCAAGGTTCACAGCAAACACGAGAATCAGGAGAATGCCGAACCAGAACACGGGCATGCTTTGACCAACGAGCTCCGCGCCCATCACTGTCCTTTTTCCACCTTGCTGCACCTGCCTCTTTCGCCGCTCCGTTTGATGATGATATGTTGTACACTATAATGAAATGCGAGAACCGTAGACACTTGAAATGCTTCTGGATCGTGGTATGGACACTCCCGATAGAACAGTACAGTTGATCGAGAAGGGCGGGGTGGTACCGGTCGTGCGGCTGCCGGACCTGTCGGGGGCCGTTGAGTTGGCGCGGGCTCTGCTGGACGGGGGGGTGACGGCGTTCGAGTTGACGATGACGAGCCCGGGGGCGTTGGACGCGCTGACG
>VYDA01000298.1 GCA_009843665.1 Caldilineaceae bacterium SB0675_bin_29
CTCCCTTGTGCGGGGGCTCCGCCCCCGCAACGCCCCCGGCCAACAACATGCCTGACCGACCTGGTGCTGTCTGGCCGGCGTGTGCCATTGCGACCTGACAACTATCGCCAGCGCCCCGGACTTTGCCGGTTCAAAGCAGCTGCCTCGGCGTGCAGGCGTCTGCCTTCTCCTACGAAGAAAGCCCCAATCGGGCCCTTCAGACGGCGACAAGCCCATCGAGAGCCGCTACAGGAGTCCCCACCATCCGGCAATCCCCGGTCCGGACAGACCGATTCAGAATACGGCTCGAAGGTTTCTCTCCAGCGAAAAAGGGGACGCCGAGATACGAAAGCCCCTCTCGCCGACCGCTTCGTCCATATGAGCTTCTTGTTCAGGGGGAGTGCTGCCTGGAAGAGGAGCGGGTAACTGAAAGCAGCAACTGCGGCCTGCGCATTCGGCACAACGCTCTCAACGGCAGCCGCCAATGACGACAATAAACTCGCCCAAAAGCTTCTCGTCTGCGACCGCCTCCAACAGGGAACCGACAGTCCCCCGCTGCACCCGTTCGTGCAGCTTTGTAAGATCGTTGGCAATGGCGGCCGGTCGGTCTCCATACACGTCCAGCGCATCGGTCAGAAAAGCCGCAAGCCGGTGCTGGCTCTCGTAGAAGACCAGCGTGTGCGGCGAGTCGACGTCCACCTCCAGGAAGCGTCGCCGCGCCGCAGTCTTCCGCGGTGCAAAGCCCCGAAAAGTAAAACTGTGCAACGGCAGCCCCGAAAGCACCAGCGCCGTGACCAGACCGGTAGGCCCCGGAACCGCAGTGACCGGCAGCCCCTCCTCCAGCGCACGTCGCACCGCCGTAAAACCCGGATCGGAAATGCCCGGCGTCCCCGCGTTCGTCACAACCGCCACCGAACGCCCGCCTTGCAGCGCGCCCACGATCCGCTCGACCGCCTGCCGTTCATTGTGTTCGTGATAAGAAAACTGGGGTGTTTCGACGCCGTGGTGCTTCAACAGCCGCCCGGTCTTGCGCGTGTCCTCAGCCGCAATCAGATCCACCGAACGCAGCGTTTCCAGTGCTCGCAGGGAAATATCACCGAGATTCCCGATGGGCGTGGCAACCAGATAGAGCATTTCAACCTGTCAGCCTGACAGCCGCTGATTCCTTCACCTGCATCCGATTGGGCTTCCGGGCGGCCGCCGCGCCACTACGCCCCGCGGAGGGAATCCAAATTCATCCCTGTTCCACGGCCGCAAACTCTTCAATCGCTGCAAAAAGCCGCTCCAGGTCCGAAGGCCACACCTCGCCCATATGCCCGATTCGGAACGCCTTGCCCTTGTAGGGGCCATAACCGCTGGCGACCTGCATCTCGCGCTCTCCCAGGAACCGTGAGAGCTCGCCCAAATCCAGTTCAAGCCCGTTCTCGACAGTCGTCACCGTATCCGACTCGTACCCGCGCTCCGCCATCAGGCCGAATCCTTTCGCCACCGCCCAGTCGCGGCTCATCTGCCCGCAGAAAGCGTGACGCGCATAGCGGGCCTCCAGCCCTTCATCAAATATACGGTCAAGCTGCAAGCTCAGCGCCCGCAACAGAGAAATGGCTGGAGTAGCTGGAGTCGTGCTCCGCAGCCGGTACTTGTCCAGCTGCAGAAAATCGAAATACCAGCCGCGATGAGAAACCGTTGCCGCACGCTCCATCAACCTGTCGCTCACCGCCGCAAACGCCAGCCCCGGCGGAACCGCCAGCGCCTTCTGCGACGAAGTCAGCAGCATATCCAGCCCCCACTCGTCAAAGGGCAGCTTCACCCCGCTGAACGAAGACACCGCATCCACCAGCACCAACGTCTCCGGGCTGACCCGCCGCACACGCGACGCGATCGCATCGATCGGGCTCGCCGCGCCCGTGCTCGTCTCATTGTGAACGACCGTGATAGCGTCCACCGGGCCGTCCGCAAGCGCCCCCCGCAGCGCCGCCTCAACCTGCTCCGGCTTGACCGCCGTACACCAGGGCACTTCGACCGCAATCGCCTCCTTGCCGCATCCAACCGAAACGTCATGCCACCGCTGACTGAACGCCCCATTGACAAAATTGATCACCCGCCCGGCCACAGCGTTCCGGATAGCTGCCTCCTGTAAACCTGAACCCGACGCCGCGACCGTGAAGACCCGCGCCTCCGTATGGTACAGCTCCTGCAGCTGCTCGCTGCACTTCCCGAAAAGCGACTCCAGCTCCTCGCTGCGGTGACCGATCATCGGCGCACCCTGCGCAGCCAGCGTCGCCGGATGCACGTCGGTCGGGCCGGGCACAAACAGCCTCTGCGGCGGCTTGTCCGCCGGCGTCACAAAATCGGCTCTCTCCCACCCAGCCTTCGACGTGCCGTCAAGGGCCTCAGTGTTACGAACTGTCGCAGTCATCGATTACAGTTTCCTCTGGAGTAGTGGACTCGCCACAACGGAAAAAATAGACCGGTCGGGAACTGTCCGTCGCCCCCTTCAACCGCATACCAGGCGGCAAGGGGATCTGCCTTACGCCTCCACCGGCTCCACGCAGCCCGGCTCGTCATTGCGCGGGTTGTTCACCGTCCTGCTCACCGCCACTGCCTTCATATCCTCGCCCTCGTAGGGCCGCATCAGGTGCAGCAGCGTATCCGCCTTCTGCACGCTCGCATCCAGCCACTCGTCGTAGTCCTCCCGGTCGAGAATAACCGGCATGCGGTGATGAAGTGGCCCCATGAACGCATTCGCATCCGTCGTCAGCAGCGTACACGACTCGATCACCGACCCGTCCTGCTCCCAGTGTTCCCACAGCCCCGCAATCCCGAAAATCTCGCCCGACGCCAGACCGATAAGATAAGGCTGCTTGCCCCCCTGCACCTTCTTCCACTCATAGAACCCATCCGCCGGCACAATACAGCGCCGGTACTTGTAAGCCGCCCGGAACGAGGGCTTCTCCGCCGCCGTCTCCGAACGGGCATTGATCATCCTGCTCCCGATCTTCGGGTCCTTCGCCCAGAAAGGAATCAGCCCCCAATTCAGGTACGTCGCCTCCCTCGCGCCTCCATGCGGATTCGTCCGCACCGCCAGCACCGGCTGAGTCGGCGCGATGTTGTACCGCGGCCCCGTCTGCGGCGCCTCATCCAGCTCAAACAACATCTGCAAATTCTGCGGCGAAGCCCGCAACACAAACCGACCGCACATCGCTGCCTCCCTCTTAATC
>VYDA01000599.1 GCA_009843665.1 Caldilineaceae bacterium SB0675_bin_29
CCGGCGTCTTCGCGCTGATGCGTGCCGGCGCCGCTCGCACAAACTCGTCGTCTACGTGACCCACCAACAAACTGAACGTCTGCGTCGTCCTCGCATGCTTGTCCTTCATGCCGGCAAACCCGACCGCTCTGTAGGGCAGGTCGAACGCCTCGGCCAGTCCCCGCTGCACCTCTCGGCTCGTCAACGCCTCCTTGGTAATGTTGACATAGAGATGCTGACCCGCGCCGCACGCCTCGTATAGGGGTATCTCCTCAACGACAAAGGCATCGGGCGCAGCCCGCAACTGCCCGCCTAGCCCCGGCAGTCCCTCCGTACTGTACGGCAGTCTCAGATCCAGTTCCACGCCAACTCCACGCCTGCGGGGCTGTTCACATCGCTTCAGAAAATTATAGCAGATCGGAGCCAACTGCTTAGGAAGAAATGTTCCAATGACAGTGGGCTGTTGCGGCTAACTGTCATTGAAATAGATCAAACTGTAACAGAATGGAGTGCCACGCAGCCCGCCGTAGCGAAATCCTACCTCCTGCAACCACTGCCGGACCGTCCGCTGCAGCGCATACCCTGCGTGCGGCAACTCTTCACTGACCGCCAGTCGCCCACCCGGTTTCAGGACCCGCCGCACCTCTTCCAGGGCGAAAAGAGGCTGCGGCATCTCGGAGAGTGAGGCGATCGCAATGGCAACATCCACGCTGTCACTCTCCAACGGCAGACTGTAGGCGCCGCAATGATGAAAACTGACGCGCGAGGCGACGTCGGCGCTCTCCACCCTGCCGCGCGCCGCTTCGATCATCGACGCCTGAATATCCACCGCATGCACGCGTCCACTGCTGCCCACCTGACGCGCCATCTCCACTGTAAAGGTGCCCGTTCCGCAACCCAAATCCAGCACACTGTCGCCAGGGCCGATTCCGAACGGTCCCAGCGTGGCAACCGGATGCCGATATCTCATGCGCACCGGATGGTCCAGGAGGTCCCGCAGCGGCGCAGGATACGGGCGGGGCCGGACGCGGTGCGCGATTCGGGTGCCGACCTGAGCACCGACCGTGACACCAATGCTTCGTATCAGAAGATTTCCCAGTCCCATTCGTCAAAGTCCCGTAACTGGCGAGCTGTTCACGTATTCAGACAACCGACCGCCAGCTACCGGCTGCTACACGGAAAACGGATGCGCAGAATCCCACCGGTGAAGACCGCGTTGCTGGCATCCCGTTGCGCCAGGACCGACGGCAGCAGGTATTCACGCTTGAAGTTGCCGATCGAAATGAAAAGCTCGTCGCCCCGTTTCGTCAGACGGATCTTGTCCAGCTCTATGTGGGGTAAAGGTAGCTTGAGGATGAAGTCATCGCCCTGCTCCTCGATCTCCTGCGCCTGCCCCACGAACATCACCTCGCCCGGGTCCCGTTGACCGTACAGCTCATCCGCCAACGACCGCAGCGGCGCAAATCCGACCACCTCCTCGCTCCGCCAGCTGCTGTAAAGTATCGGCAACGGGTAGAAATCCCGCTCGATTTCAACCAGGTAGCGCGCCTGATGCTCCTGAAGTTGGCGCAGATACGGATCGCTGCTCGGCGCAAATAAACCTGTTCCCCCTGCCCCACCATCCGCCTGGGCCCGCACACCAGGCAGAATGCGGTTGACCATAACCGCATCCACCGGACATCCGAACAACGACAGATAGGTCACCGCCCGCGCCCCCTCCTTGATCACCATCTTCTCAGGATTGATCACGACCCGGTAACTGGTGGTCTTGGGATCGCTCAGGACCTCTTGCAACGCCTTCACATCATCAACCAGTTTGGGTAAACCGGCCAGCGCGTCCTGCTCCGGCATCAGCCGCCGCAACAGACCCCCGGTCAGCCGCATCGCCGTCTCCCCCCAACCGAAGAAGCGCTCCACGTACCACTGGAAGCTCTCCGGCATCGCCAGCAGCCGCATCGACTCGCCCGTCGGCGCCGCATCAACAATCACCCGGTCGAATTCACGCGTCGCCGCGTTGCGGTAAATGTGCAACAGGCTGAAAATCTCCTCCATGCCGGGGATGATCGCCATCTCTTCGGCGACCGTCTTGTTCATGCCCTGCTTACGCAGAATCTTGCCCATGTAGCCCTGCATCGCGCCCCAGTTCTTCCTTACTTCGTCCAGGACATTGATCTCCTGCGCAAACAGGTTGGAAGTTACCGCCGTCGGTTCGCTCTTCAGCGGCCTGTCAAGGCTGTCCGCCAGGCTGTGGGCGATGTCGGTGCTCACCACCAGCGTACGGTAGCCCATCTGCGCACAGCGCAGCGCCGTCGCCGCCGCTGTCGTCGTCTTGCCTACGCCTCCCTTGCCCAAGTACAGAAGGATGCGCACAGTCTCCACCTCTCGTCATTACACTATAACGGATCATCTAAATGTTCAGTCGCCGCGGAGGGCAGGTCCGTAGGTTTGGTCTCCAAACTCTATCGCCGCCAGTGAAATCTCTGGTAGTGGTTAGCGTGTATCGACCGCTTTGACTTCCGTCTTTCGGCGCTTCGTGCCTGTGCGTCGCAGTATCGCAGCGACCGCCAGCACGGCCAGCAGCACTCCGGCCAGCACATATAGCGCAGCCGTACGGCTCAGTCCGAACCAGCCCCGAATCCGCCACCAGTACAGCGGCAGCTGCGCCCAATAGCTCCATCGCAGATGCCAGCGATGGCCAATCGAGATCACATACTTGCCCAATCGGTTATGCGGAGTCCAGACCACAAGATAACAGCGCCCGCCAACAACCGTACGCGAGTCTATTAAAGGTCCGGGGTAGTAATGCACACGGGTTAGAACATCCTTGACCGGCTGTAAGAGTTCACTCGGCGCCGGCGCCACAATCGCGCTGTAGCCATGAGGCAACTCCAGCGGCAGCTTCTCACTATCTGCACTGTACGGCAGGCTCCGCGCAATGATCGCAAAAGTGGGAACGACCGAACTGCCGCGGGGAAGGACGGGAACGAACATCTGCGCACGCAGACGGTCGCCCGCCTTGCAATCCACGCGGTAAACATGCGTTTCACCTGGCCGTGTAAACGCCCCGAATATGAGCCGCTTTCGGCTGAAATCGGCGAACGATTCGCCGTTGACCAGCTGGCTGCCCGGCCGGCTGCCAAATACAGGCACACTACCAGCAAGATCTACACCCGAAACCGGCCGTGGCCCGGCTTCAGTACCTT
>VYDA01000056.1:0-2590 GCA_009843665.1 Caldilineaceae bacterium SB0675_bin_29
CGAGAAGCTGGACTGGCTAAACCGGCTTTACATTCGCGAGTTGACGCCCGCGGCACTAAAGTCGGCGCTGGTGCCTTTTCTGAGCCGGCAACTTGGCGTGTCTGAAGCAGAACTGTTCTCTGACGGCAAACTGGACGTACTGATCCCAGTGATACAGGAACGCATCAAGCGCCTTGACGAGGCGGCGGACTGGATCGATTGGGCCTATATGCAATCGGACGAGATTTTGTACGCCGACCCCAAGCTGCTGATTGGCCGCAAGCTGGATGCGGGCCAAAGTGCTGACATTTTGCGTACAGGCGCCCGACTCCTGGTGGAGGTGGAACCGTTCTCCGCAGAGGTCATTCATGCAACTTTTCGAGAAAAGGCCGAGGAGATGGGAGTGAAGGCGGGCAGCTTCTTCGGGCCGGTGCGCGGTGCGATCAGTGGGAAGAAGGTGTCGCCGCCTCTGTTTGAGAGCATCGAGGCGCTTGGTCGTGAAGAGACGTTGCAGCGGCTGGCTCATGCGGTGGCGTTTCTGGAGGAGCATAGTGTGGTGGAGAGCGGGTGATCGGCGACGCGCTGGGGGGTCCGACGGCGGTGAGGAGGCCGGTCGGGCTCCCTTTTGCAGGGAACTCAGATGGGTGCTGGATTTGGTTTGCGGGTATCGAATGTGTTAGGATCCGGGGCGTGAACCGTTCCGATGGGGGATAGTTTAATCGGCAAAACGCCTGACTCTGGATCAGGTAATCGGGGTTCAAATCCCTGTCCCCCAGCCTGAGTTTGTTTGGTATTCGGTTGCGAAAGTGCGTGTGTTGCAACCGAAAATGAGCGGGATCGTCCATAGGTTTTTGACCGCCGCCATAGGCTTGGCGGCGGTTGTGTGTTTTAGGGTAGAGCGCTTGGATGGGGATTAGAAGGTTGCGGGTTCGAGCTCTGCTAAGAACGATTGACATGGGTTGCGTCTTTCGTGTCAGTAGTCGGTATAGGAAGCAGGGCCTTCTGGACGCCATGCTCCCGGACTCCGCGTATGTAGTAGTCGACTGCACGGCAGACTAGCTCTGTGCGCGTTGCGCTAGTCTGGCACGGTAGCTCGTCTAGTTGCTCGATCTGAAGTTTGGTGAATTGAATCAGCGCCTTGATCAACAAGCATGCCCCCTTCGGATGAAGGGTACGCAATTTGGATCTGGGACTTAATCACTGATTGTCAGTTGCGTGCAAATGCCATGAACCGACTGGTGTTGGAGTGCACAATGGAGCTCTTCTGAGGATCTTCGGGTGGTAGCTACGTCTGTGAATCCTACATAGAATACACCATCTCATGTCTTAGAAAGAAGAAAACAGGATAGACAGACTTGGCCATCGCCCAACGAGCTGGTCCAGGCGAATCTGTAGTGTATGTGTGTTGAATGGGAAAGAATGCGGAATACGGAGCAGGGTGATGACCGAAGTCAATGAACCATTTGTGGTAAGCGACCATCAGCTTACAGATGCTTTAGAGAAAATCCGCGGCATCAGAGAAAGCAGCAGCGCCTTAGCATTCTTGATCGGTGCCGGTTGCAGTAAGTGTGCTGGACTCCCTCTCACTAATGAGCTAACAGACGAGGTATTGGTGGATGAGAAGATCGACTTCTCAAGTAAGGAAATCCTCCTAACTGTGAGAGAAGAATTCGCAATTGGGAAGGGCGCCAACATTGAAGACTACCTTAGCGAAATAGTAGATATGCTGGCTATCACCGAACGTAGGGCAGAGCGGGGAGTCGAAGAAAGCACCGTTGTCGCCGGCAATGCCTCTTATACCGCAGATCAGCTTCGTAACGCTATTGTCCAAATAAAGCAAGCAATCGCAAGAGCCATTGATAAGAAAGTAAGCATCGATACGCATCGAAAGTTTGTCACCTCAGTCCATCAACCACTTCGGGTGGGCAGACAAGGTATCTCACAGCCAGTCGACTATCTGGTTCTAAACTATGACACAATAATTGAGGACTCACTGGCCGCGGCAAGGATTCACTATACGGATGGGCTCAGGGGAGGAGCGACGGCTTGGTGGGATACTGAAGCCTTCAACGCGGAAGATGTATCCGCCCGTGTCTTCAAGCTTCACGGCTCAATCAACTGGTATCGATTCCCCGGCGACCCATCGCCTAGGAGGATCGGTACCAGCATCAAGCTTGAGAATCAAGCGAACATGCCGTTGCTTATCTGGCCATCCTCGACCAAATACCAAGAGGCACAACTCGACCCATTTGCGCATCTATTGGATCGTGCGAGAAGAGCGTTGCGCCCAAGCTCAGGATCCCAGCGACTGCTCGTGATATGTGGATACTCGTTTGGTGACAAACATATCAATTTCGAAATAGACAGAGCCCTTCGTGAATCTAATCGCAATCTAACGATAGCTGCCTTCACCCATGAGGACGAACCATTAGGACTGCTCCAAGATTGGCGTAATGACATTCAAGTTCGAGACCAGGTACTTGTGTTCTCTAATCGCGGCTTTTTTCACGGTGACAAGGTTCAAAACTCAGAAAAAGACTTGCCTTGGTGGAAGTTCGAGATTCTAACAAGTATCTTGAATGGAGAAGTGTGAACATGGAAGGACTCAGAC
>VYDA01000056.1:2600-3178 GCA_009843665.1 Caldilineaceae bacterium SB0675_bin_29
GACTCAGACTGGGAGAACCCATTGAAAACTTGGCAATTGGCAAGATTATCGAAGTCGATGGCTCACGCATCATTGCCGAATTGGACGCCGATCTTACTGAGCTGTCACGTGTATATGGTGGGGAAGTCTATCCCGTTGGTCAATTCGGTTCAGTAGTTCAGGTTCATTTTGGACGGCGCTTAATCTATGCATTTGTTGGTCGCCTCCGAATGAAAGCAGATTACGAAGTAGAACGTGGAATGTCGCCCTCGCCTTCAAGCGACGAGAGGATAATCGAGGCTGACCTCTTCGGAGAGGGAGAATGGATACGCTCTCACGACGGTCCCGGCTCTAAACTCGAGTTTGAACGTGGTGTATCAACCTATCCGTTGCCACAGCAGACTCTTTACCTAACTCCAAAGTCGGATTTGAGGATTATCTACGGACACGCCGATGGTACGTCAATTCTGATTGGTGAACATGTAGGCTCGGGGCGTGCCCCATGCTACGCACACCTTAACGAATTGCTTGGCAAACACACGGCGATACTTGGCTCTACTGGGGCAGGAAAGTCTGCTGCCGTGGCCGCAATGCTGCAC
>VYDA01000070.1:0-1141 GCA_009843665.1 Caldilineaceae bacterium SB0675_bin_29
GCCGTCGGCGTGATAGGGCCCGTCGAGTATTACGCCGCCATCGCCGCCGCCAAACAGGACCCCCGCCCCAGCCTCATCGGCTGCACCACAATCATCGGCTTCGGCGCCCCCAAGCAAGGCGAGCCCGATATGCACAGCGACGCACTCCCCGACGAAGAGGTCGCCCAGACTAAAGCCAATCTCGAATGGCCGCAGGAACCGACCTTCTATCTGCCAGACGACGTGCGTGAATTCTGCCTCCAAGCCGTAGAGCGCGGCAAAAGGCTCGAATCCGACGACAGCAATCTGTGGGACGCCTACGCCGCCGCCCACCCGGACCTTGCCGCCCAGCTCAGCGCGATGCTGCAGGGCAAGCTTCCCGAAGGCTGGGAGGACGCCCTGCCCACCTTCGATGGCGGTGGCAGCGCGGCCACCCGTAACGCCAGCGGCGATACCCTCAACGCCCTCGCGCCCATCATCACCAATCTCATCGGCGGCAGCGCCGACCTCGCGCCCAGCAACAAGACGATCATCAGCGGCAGCCCCGATTTCCAGCCCGACTCCTACAGCGGCCGCAACTTCCGTTTCGGCGTGCGCGAGCACGGCATGGGCGCCGTCCTCAACGGCATGGCCCTGCACGGCGGCGTAATCCCCTACGGTGGCACCTTCCTCGTCTTCAGCGACTACATGCGCGCCAGCATCCGCCTCGCCGCCCTCATGGGCGTGCCCGTCATTTTCATCTTCACCCACGACAGCATCGGAGTCGGCGAAGACGGGCCCACTCATCAGCCTGTCGAACAGGTGGCCGCCCTGCGCGCCATTCCCAACCTCACCGTCATCCGCCCTGCCGACGCCAACGAGGTGGCGCAGGCCTGGAAAGCCGCCCTCCAAAACAAGAGCGGTCCCACCGCGCTCATCTTCTCACGCCAGAATCTGCCCGTCTACGATCGTACCGCCGCCGGTGTCGCCGCGGCCGCCGGCACAACCCAGGGCGGATATGTCTTTTACCAGAGCAACGGAGCATCAGGCGCCGCATCCGAGTTGGCCCTCATCTCCTCCGGCAGCGAACTCGAACTCGCCTACAATGCGGCCCAGCAACTTGCCGAGAACGGCACTGCCGTCCGCGTCGTCAGCCTGCCCAGTTGGGAACTCTTTTCCGCAC
>VYDA01000070.1:1151-3177 GCA_009843665.1 Caldilineaceae bacterium SB0675_bin_29
GACGTCCTGCCGTCCAGAGCCCTCAGGCTCTCCGTCGAAGCCGGCGTCACCCAGGGCTGGGAGCGCTGGGTCGGCAACGACCCCGCCCGCGGCGCCGCCATCGGCCTCAACCGCTTCGGCGCCAGCGCGCCCCAGCAGGATGTCTACACCAATCTCGGCCTCACCGTCGACGCCGTGGTCAGCGCTGCCCAAAAACTCCTGGAGGCGTAGCCGCGTATGCTCGGGGCCCTGGCCGCCGTCCTTCAACAGACCCGGCAGCATCACGCCATCGAACACGCCACCATCCATCTGCTGGCAGCCCGCTTCCCCCGTCGCGTTTTCGCCGGCATGAGCGACCCTTGGGGCTTTACGCTCTACGGTCAGCTGTCCAGCGATGCGATCGAAGAAGCCGTCGGCGAAGCCATCCAGCGCCTTCAGGACGGCGAGGAGGAGTTGGCCTACCATCCCAACTGCGGCACTAACCTCACCGCCGCGATCCTTATGGTGACCGCGGCCGCTTTTCTCGGAAGCGTCGAGTGGCGAACTCCGCATCTTCCCTCGCCCGCAGGGAGGTTCCCCTTGGGCGAGGAAGAAAGTCCAGCCAACCGCGATGCGATTCCAGTCCGGCGCAAACCGGGCGGCGGCAAGCCATTCCTTGATAGAATAACAGTTACGGCTGGACTGATGACGCTTGCCCTTCTGGTCTCAACGCCGCTGGGGATGCGCTTGCAGCGTCTGACAACATTAACCAATATCGGCAACTGTGTTCTGGCCCAGGTCTCCCCAGTGAAGCGCGGCCAGGCCTATCGTGTCACCTTCGCAAAACCGCAATGAACGGGGCCCACTACCCCCGAGACTGGTAACGCATTGACAAATTATCTGTTCCTTGCGCCGGATGAGTTCCTGTTGGGGCAGCACCTGGGGCAGTTGAAGCAGGCACTGGGCGATCCGGAAATGGCCTCTCTGAACATCGCCGAACTGGACGGTGCCCGCTCCAGCGCAAGCGATATTCTCTACCATGCTGGCGCACTACCCTTCCTCGCCGAACGACGCCTGATCATCGTGCGCGGCTACCTCGCCAATCTCGAATCCCGCCTCGGCGCGGCCAAGTCGCCCAACAGGACCGCTCAGGCCGAAGCGCGCCAGATTTTGGAAGCGCTCGCTGATCCGAGCCTCTCAAATGATCTTGTCTTCATCGACGACAAACTGGACAAACGGCGCGCGATCTGGAGAGGTCTGGGCGGCTTCGCCGGACTCGACCAACTCGGTAAGGACGGGCTCCTGGCGATCGAGGAGTTGAACACGCCCAACCCCCGCGCCTTGCCCGCCTGGATCGCCAACACCACCCGCCGGGACGGAATCGACATCGAAGGTCAGGCTGTGCAAATGCTGGCAACCTATGTGGGCGCCGACCTCCGCCGCCTGACCCTTGAGCTCGACAAACTGCGCTCCTACGCCGCCGGTCGCGCCATCACACCGGACGACGTGCAGCGCCTCGTCAGCGACACCAGTGAAGCCCTCATCTGGGACCTCACTGACGCAATCGGCCAGCGCGACGGCCGCAAGGCGATGCGCGCCCTCTACGCATTGCGCCGCAACGACGCCAACCCGTTCTACCTTCTGACCATGATTACCCGCCAGTATCGCATCATGATCAAAGTCAAGGATGAGACCGCCCGCGCCCCCGGCAGCGAATACGACGTCGCCGGACGTGTCGGCGAGAGCCCCTTTCCCGTCAAAAAGGCAATGGCCCAGAGCCGCAACTATGCCCTACCCCAGTTGGAAAGAATTCTCGATCGGCTCCTCTCCTCCGACTTCGCCATGAAAACTGGCGCCGACCCCAATACCGAAATCGACATTTTGGTAGCAGAACTGACCCAATCCCGTTAGAGGAACGCAACGCCTGATGATCAGAAACTTTTCCATCTCCTCCCGCACTCACGCCCCATCGGCCCGCGCCGCCGAGGCCGGGCAGACAACTGGCGGTTATACCCAGCTGACGCTGCCGACGATGTGGATAGGGGAGATCGCGGTGGTCGCCGACTCT
>VYDA01000247.1 GCA_009843665.1 Caldilineaceae bacterium SB0675_bin_29
GGGCTAGATTGGGTGGGCTGCGACATTGAAGGCGACCGTTGGTGGACGGGTTACCAGCCGGAGCTTCTATGAGCGGCGACATACTGTACGTCCACCAGCAGCTGTCGAAAATTGTCCACCCCGAATACCCGGCCGACCGCCGGCGAGTCTGTAATGTGCTCATCTACGATCTGGTGGTGTCGGGTTGGCAGAAGCGGCTGCCGGAGGTGGTCGAATGGCTACAGGACGGCTCGCAGGATTCGATTGAGCGGGCGCTGCGGCGGGTGGACGAAATGATCATCGACGTCAAGAAGCTTCATGTCCTCGGATGAGTATTACCGGGTGGATCGGGACCGTGTCCACCGGTGCGCCGAGTCGCTAGTCGAGCAGGGCTGGGCTTGGGGTGACGCACTGCAGGTGGCGCTCATGCAAGAGGTGGCCCTGGCGCTCATTGACATTCTCGGCCCGGAAGAGTGCGGGGTACGGTCTGCTGAGCATATGGTGGAGACGGTGAAGAATGTCGGACGGTAGACTGTTCGGTGCGTTACCGGAAGAACAAGCCACCGCCCTCCGGCAGCGCATCAACGAGGAAACCGGACACACCTATCCGGGTCCGAAATGGCGATCCTGGCGCGGGAGCGCCTACTGCATCCCGATAGGCCATCCTGATCCGCAGACGCTCCATTCGGCCAGGCAAGGCGACTACACCGTACACCCCCGCTTCGACCGCCCCAACCCGAAACATTGGCCCCGCACCGCCGACCTGCTGATCGCCGACTACGTCTGCAACCTATGCTGCATGGCCCTCTACGGAATGTCACCCAACCGTGCCCGGCGGATGGCACTGTCCGAATGGCCTCACGTGGAATACGTGGACTTTGAGGGCAGGCGTTTCCCGGCGGCCCGCTGCGGCGGCAACGGTGCCCTCATCGACCTGAGTATTTGGCCCCGCCGAATATGGCGGGACTAGCAGCTTCCGGTCGGATCGCACTGCTCAGCACCACCCGACAAAATCCCGTCCAGGTCGGCGGGCGGAACGGTGGTGACCACCTGCAGATCAGTGTGCTCGGCTGTCGTGTGTTGGATGCCGGCGACTACTACTTTCCGGTTGGCAGGGTCGACCGCCGCCTCCAGGCTACGGGTAGTGCTGGCGGGCTGCTGTGCTAGCCAGCCGTCCATGCCCGCCCACGCCGCCGTACGCCCGTAGAATGCGGCCTCGGTCTCATCCAATGTCATGGTGACCGCACATACGGGTGGCGGCCCCGAGTGGCCGTGGTAGCCGGACCAGCAAGCCCACAGCGGCTGATTGTCCCGATTCACCGGATGCACAGGTGTCGGCCCGGTGCAGTCCTGGCCGAGCACCGCACAGTTCCACCGATTCGAGTCGGTGCCGCAGGTGAAGTGGCCGAGTTCCCAAGTAGCTGTCCAGTCGGCTACCGCATCCACAGTCACCGGCGTAGCGGACGACGTGTTCCCGGCGGTCAACCGCACTCGGGTGATCTTTCCCGGGTCTAGCTTCACGGCGAACTCATGCTCAGTTTCCACGCTCGTCGACTCCGCCGTAGCCGTCTGAGTTTCACTGGTCTTGCTGATGCCGAACGTCGCTTTCAAATCTTCCTCTAGCTTCACCCCGGCGTAGGAGCCCTCGATTTTCGTGTCGGTCTCCACCGTGAGGTCCATTTCGACCCCTTCGGTCACTGTCACCGACCGGCTGCGGTCTAGCGTGACCTTGTCGGTCTGGCGGAAATCACCGGCCTCAGTCGAGTCCCGCAAGTCGAAAATGTAGTCATGACCGACCAGCGGATCAACCACCGTAGTAGTGCTGTCGGGTGACCCGTAGCTGATGGTGGACTGCTCCGCATCGTAACCCAGCTTCGAGAACGTCACCGACATGGTACGTGGATGCGACCGTTCGCCTACCCAAATACGTTTGTCCGACACCCATTCGGACGAGTCTACGCCGGTGACGCCGCCGCACCAGGTGACTGCCTGTGACCAGACGTTGCCCAGATTGCGGGCGTACGCCCGATGGGCATCCAGCACGAGTAGCGACTCGGTGGGTGGCGGCGGGCCGTCTCCTACACAGGAACAGGCGACCACACCGACTAGCAGCAGGGCGTAGACGGGTCTCATTTTTGGTCCGGCTGTGGGTCGCCGATCCAGTCGGCTAAGTATGTTTGGACGGCGGCTAGCTGGCCGATGAGGGCGGCGGCGGTGACGGTGGCTTCTCGCTGTCTGGACGGGTCGGCTGTTAGCTGCTGCCAGCCGGCTAGTGCGGTCGGGAACGCGTGGGCGAACCTGGACACCTGATCCCAGTTAGGCATTAGCCATCCGCTCCGCCAAATCCTCGACCGGTGCGGACAGTGCATCTCCGAGTATGCCCCACAGATGCTGCGCCTCGTCCAGTTCCAATAGGAGGATGAGGGTGTCGGCGGTACCAGCCAGCATATCGACGGTGAGGCTGCCCTGTAGTAGCTCCGACTGTCCGGCGGTGATCCGCACCACCGGAGCATCGTCGCCTTCCTCTAGCCGGTATTTGCGGACGTTCACCCGTCCACCCCGGAAACCGCCCCGGCTAAATCCGCAACCGCATCCCGCACCTGATCTGCCAGACGCTCTAGCTGCGGCAGCGTATCCGTGAGGTCGGCGGCGGCGGGCTGCCCGGCACGGAACTGGGCGACCTCGGTGGAGACTGCCAGCATCTGGTCGTGGAGCCGGTCGGCAGCGTAGACCGCCTGGTCCCAGTTAGGCATTCGCTTCCGCCTTCTCTTCCTGTTCTTTCGCCCAAGTACGCACGTAGCCGAGCACCAGCGCCAAAATGCCGGTCACGAGTGCGCCCTCGTCGCCGGACAGACCGAACACCTCACTGACGTTGATGGTGCCGGCCTCGTCCAGTCCGGCGAGTATGGCGGCGAATGCTACCGCTTCTATGGCGGATCGTAGTTTGCTCACTGTTTCCTCCTTTGATGTCCCCCGGGGATGTGGCCGGGGGACACCTGTACAGACTCCAGGAATGGAGTTACCGGTAGTGTAGCGGGTCGCGTTTGACTTTTTTGCCCGCCGAAAACCGGCGAAATCGGACCGGAATTCAAAGAAATTTTAGGCAAACCGCCTCTGACCTGGGGAAACGTAAAAAAAGAAATCCAAAGAAATCTGAAACATGCCCTGACCTGGGGAAATTCAATTGAAACATGCTC
>VYDA01000377.1:0-2581 GCA_009843665.1 Caldilineaceae bacterium SB0675_bin_29
GCGTTGGACGGCTGCACAGGCGTGGGGCGGGTGATGCGCATCGATATTCCGCTGGTGCTGGGGCAGGTACGGCTGCTTGCGATCCTGGCCATCATCAACGCAATCACCGCGTTCCAGAACATTCTTGTTCTCACCGACGGGGGACCGGGGTTCTCGACGATGGTGCCAGGGCTGACGATGTTCCACTCGGCCTTCCGCGCGCAGAAGTTCGGTTACTCCTCGGCTATTGGCCTCTTGTTGTTCATCATTGCCATGTCGGGAACACTGATCATTAACCGGGGCATCCGGCCTGCGAACGAAGAGCTAAGGCAGTAGAGCGTTTCAGTTTGACGCTGAATGCCGGGCGAGGCAGCTAAGCGACGACCGGCAGCATTTTTGCGGGAAACAGACATGACGACCGAACTACAGAGGAGTCCAAACCGGCGCCCGCTGCAGTTGTCCCAATTGGGCCTCCATCTCATGATCGCGTTCCTGCTGCTCCTCTCGCTGGTTCCGACGGCGATCATGATCAACCTGTCGTTCAAGAACGGGCTGCAGTACCGCTGGGAGCGCTGGACTCTAAGTCTGCCGTTGCGGGGCTCGAACTATTTTTCGGCCTGGGATGTGATCGACGCCTACATGATCAATACGGTGCTTGTGGCCGTGGTCGGTCTTGCCGGTGTGCTGATTCTCTCGCTGATCGGCGGCTATGTCTTCGCGCGCATGCGCTTTCCCCTGCGAGAGCCGCTCTACTACGCCATTATCGCCCTGTTGATGGTGCCATGGGTGCTTTCCTTTATTCCCGCCTACATGCTCTACAACAATCTGGGCCTGCTCAATACGCGCTGGGCTTTGATCATCCCCAACGTCGCCGGGGGCCCGATATTCGGCATCTTTCTGATGCGGGCGTTCATCACCGGTATTCCGGAGGAGCTCTATGAGTCGGCGCGGTGCGACGGCGCGGGCGCGTGGTCGCTCATCTGGCGCATCACTTTCCCTCTGAGCCTGCCGGGGCTGGCGACGCTGTCCGTGCTTAATTTCGTGGCGGAGTGGAACTCGTTCCTGTGGCCGCTGGTGACGATCAGCGACATGAGCAAGCAGGTGATCTCGGTCGGCCTGTTCCGGCTGTCGCGGACGACGAATGATTTGGTCGATTTCGGATCGGGCGGTCCTCTCTTCGCCGGTTATGTGCTGGCATCGATCCCCCTGGTTATTCTTTTCATCGTGCTGGGCAAGTTCTACGTTGAAGGGCTGGTTGAATCCGGCATCAAGATGTAGGCATCTCGAACAACTGCAACTGAACAATTGAAGATTCCCTCACCCCGATTCGACACGGCTCTTGTGGCGTCTCAGTTGGCCAAACAGACAAGAAGACTTCTGTAATTGGATTCGACGGACCGATCAGTTATTGAACCGAAAGGGGACGAAGACCATGCGAAGAGTGCGAGTTAGCCGACGGGAATTCTTGTCGGTGGCAGGCGCGGCGGGTGGCGCGGCTGTCCTGGCTGCCTGTGCTCCCGCGCCTGCGGGAACAGACGAGGGGCAGGCCGCCGCACCGGCAATGGAAGACGTGGAGCTCCAGCTGGCAGGGTGGCCGGGTCAGGGGCCGGAGTTAATCGAAGGGCTGGAGACCTTCGAGGAAGAGAATCCGGGAATTAAGGCCACTTGGTTAGAAACACCGGGAGATTACCGGGCGAAACTGCTTTCCATGATCGCGGCCGGCACGCCGCCCGATACTGCCTTCAGCACCGACTACTACACTTTCGCTCGCGATGGACTCCTGATTGATATCACGGACATGCTGATGGCCGATCCTTTGCTGGGGGCCGAAGACTACTTCATCCAGCCGCAGGAGGAGGAGCGCTGCACCTGGGAAGGACGCTGGTACGGCATTGGCTCATGTTGGGTTTGCCACCACATTTATTACAATCGCGCCATCTTCGAAGAGGAAGGCATCGACCCCCCGAGCAACGATCCTGACGAAATCTGGACGTGGGACCATTTCGTGGACGTTGCACGCCAGATGACGGTGGACGCGAACGGCAATCACCCCGGAGACAGTGGATTTGATATCGAGAACGTCGAACGCTGGGGCATGAACATTCCCTACTGGATGCACTGGTCATTCGTTCTTTCAAACGGGGGCTATGTGTGGCATCCGGAAACGAGGCTTTACGGCTACGACCAGCCAGAAGCGATTGAGGCAGTGCAGAAGGTTGCTGACTTGGTGCTGGTGGACCAGGTAATGCCCAACTCTGCTACCTTTGAGGCGATTGGAATGGGCTTCGTGCAGCTGCTGGAGACTCGTACTATGGCGATGGTCATTGAAGGCTCATGGTCGATGGCCTATACACATGATATGCAGGAGCCATTGGGTACGGCGGTACTGCCCAAGATGAAAGTGCCCGCCACGTGGCTGTCGGCACATCTGCACACGATTATGCAGGGTACGAAGCACGTAGACGAATCCTGGAAGCTGGTCCGCTTCCTCAGCAGCCCCTACTACCAGGAGTTGTTCCTAGTTTCCGGCCTATGGTTGCCCAGCCAGAGGGCGTTGATAACAGAAGATGCGATGGACCGCTGGATGTCTCTTGAAGTACAC
>VYDA01000377.1:2591-3173 GCA_009843665.1 Caldilineaceae bacterium SB0675_bin_29
GATACAGAAATATCGCTACCAAGTGGGTGCCGGATTACGGGCACCCGATGTACGGACCTCCGGGCGAAGGCGAGGCGAGCGGTTTCATCTGGCCGGCGCTGGACGCGGTCTGGATCGGAGACAAGACTGCCGAAGAGGCGTTGCTGGAGGCCACGCCAAAGGCGAACGAAGTCCTGGAGAATGCGTAAACCGACTTTCTGTGGCGGGTGACCAAGGTCCGGTCAGGATCCTAGTTCACCCGCCGCGCCTTGCCGGCCCTTCCCCGCCCAGCGCTGTACCCGGATAAGAGAATGTCTGCGATAAACCAGAGGCTCAGTAGTTGGGGTCTGAATTCACCCGCGGCCAGACGAAATATCACCGGTTACATCTTTATATCCCCGTTCATTCTTGGCGTCCTCATCTGGTTTCTTGTTCCGGCCGCCACCGCCGGGTGGCTGACATTTCAAAAGTGGAATCTGATCACGGCACCGCGTTTTGTCGGCCTGGACAACATCGAGAACCTGTTTGAGGACGAACTCTTTCTGCAGTCTCTGAAGGTTACCACCATGTACACCCTGGTGGCGGTCCCTCTCGGTCTGGTGC
>VYDA01000102.1 GCA_009843665.1 Caldilineaceae bacterium SB0675_bin_29
CGGTAACGGGTGTCGAGCCGCTGCGAGACTGGCGATTGCTGGCGGCCGCGGTGGGATTGGGTCTACTGTTCTGGAGGCGGGAGGGCCGGACGCCGCGGCCGCTCGTCAATTTCTCTCTCTACCGGCGCAAGAATTTCGGAGTTGCCTCGCTGGCGGCCGGCTTCCGCATGGTGATCATGCACACGGCCATGTTTCTGAATGTACTCTTTCTGACCGATGTATACGGGTTGGATGCCATTGAGCTGGGCATTTTCACGACGATCTTTTCGGGTGCGATTTTTGCCACGACCCAGGTTGGCGGTCAGCTGGCGGACCGTTTGCACTGCCGCTGGCTAGTGGGAGGGAGTTTTGCGATCATGATCTGTTCGCTGGCCGGGCTGGCATTGTTTCCGTTGCCGCTACTGGGGGCGGCAGCGATGATGATGACGCAGTCGCTGGCCGGGGGGCTGGCGATGGCTGCGTTGCACCGTGCGGCGATGGAGGAGATCCCGATGGAAGAGAGCGGGTCGGCGGCCGGGCTGTACAGTACGGCGCGATTTGGCGGCGGCGTGGTCGGTGCGACGATCGCAGGGGTGGCCCTGCAGCAGTCGCTCCTGTTTACCCCGGGGCCGTTGGAGGCTTACCAGTGGGTGTTTGGAATGGTGGCGGTTGTCAGTTTGGCGAGTCTGGCGGTGGCGTGGCGGTTGGAAAGATAGAAGAGTACTCTGTCAGGAGGAGGGGTTGCCCCAGCCGCCGCCGCCGGGGGTTTCGATGCGCAGGCGCTGGCCGGGTTGCATGCGGCGCGTGACTTTGGAGGAGAGCTCTTCCTCTGAGCCGTCGGTGTCGATGAGGAGATTGCGGCCCGGGGCGGCGGGCTCGCCGCCGGCGAGGCCCCAGGGGGCGATGGCGCGGCGTTCGCTGAGGATGGTGGCGGTCGTGGGGCGCAGGATTTCGTATTCGCGCACGATGCCGTCGCCGCCTCGATGCGTTCCGGCGCCGCCGCTGCCGCGGCGCAGGTGGTAGCGGGTCAGGCGCAGCGGGTAGGCCATTTCGAGGGCTTCGACGGGCGTGTTGAGCGTGTTGCTCATGTGAACGTGTGCGCCGCTGAAGCCGTCGCCCTGCGGGTGGGCGCCCATGCCGCCGCCGAGCGTCTCGTAGTAGGTCCAGGGCGAGCCGTCGGCGTTTTCACCTCCCATTGTACAGTTATTCATGGTGCCCTGGCCGGCCGCGGCGATGCGGTCGGGCAGGGCCTGTGCGAGCGCGCCGAACACTGCATCGGTGATGCGCTGGGAGGTCTCCACGTTGCCGCCGGCTACGGCAGCGGGCGGGCGGGCGTTGACGAGACAGCCGGGCGGCGCGTCGACCTGGACGGGCGCGAAGCAGCCGGCGTTGACGGGTACGTCCTCGCCGACGAGGCAGCGGACGACGTAGTAGCAGGCCGACCTGGTCACGCTGAGGGGGGCGTTGAGGGAGCCGAAGATGCTGGGGCAGGTGCCGCTGAAATCAAGAGTCACTGTCTCGCCACTGATGGTGGCGGTCACGCGGATGGGCGCGGGCGTTGTGCGGCCGTCTACGACCGATTCGATTGGATCCTCGAAGGTGTAGCTGCCGTCGGGCCAGGTGCGAATGGCGGCGCGGGTGAGACGTTCGCTGTATTGCTGCAGGTGGCCGGCATAGGCCAGCAGCTCGGCGTTGCCATGGCGGGCGGCCAGTTCGTGGACGCGGCGGTCGCCAACGGCGTGTGCGGCACGCTGGGCGGCGAGGTCGCCGCGGCGTTCGTCGGGCGTGCGCACGTTTCGCAGAACCAGTTCAAGTAGAGATTCGACCAACTCGCCGCCTTCGTAGAGCTTTAAGGGCGGGATGATGATGCCCTCCTGGTACAGCTCGGTGGAAAGGGGCAGGGAGCCGGGCGACATGCCGCCGACGTCGGCGTGGTGGGCGCGGCTGGCGGCGAAGTAGTGGGGAGCTGAGGGCGAGGAGTGAGGGGGGAGGAGAGAGGAGTGAGAGAGTTCGCTCTCCGCACCACTCGTGTCGCTTCCTTCTCGGTGTTCGCCATGCGTCTCGGGCAGGAAGACGGGGGAGACGAGGGTGATGTCGGGCAGGTGGGAGCCGCCGAAGTAGGGATCGTTGAGGATGACGACATCGCCGGGCTGCCAGTGGTCGAATACGGCGAGGGCGGCGGCGACGCTGTCGGGCATGGCGCCGAGGTGGGCAGGGATGTGCGCGGCCTGGGCGACGAGGCGACCGGCGCCGTCAAAGAGGGCGCAGGAGAAGTCGAGGCGTTCTTTTATGTTTGGCGAATAGCTTGTGCGCTGGAGGGTTATGCCCATCTCCTCGGCGATGCCGCTGTATCGATGGCGGTATAGCTCGAGGGTGATGGGATCGGGAGCCATGGAACTGCAGTGGTCAGTGGTTAGTGGTTAGTCGAGTCGCTTGCATTCGGATTTCAGGCGTGGGATTCCTGGGATTGGGCCCAGGAGAGGACGCGGAGGCCGAAGAGGATGAGGAGAGCGGCTACAGCGGTCCAGACCCAGAAGCGGAAGAAGGCGCCGCGGAGGGCCCACTGCGCGGCGAGGGCATCGTTGATGGTCTTGGGGTAGGCCAATTCGTGGCGTTCGTCGATGGCGACGTTGGTGAAGTTCTGCTGGCGGCCGTCGGGCCAGACGACGGTCAACTCATGCACTTCTTCGGTGTCTATCAGGTCGAAGACGATGGTGCGGTTGGCAGCATCGATCTCTCCTTCCAGAGTTTCGAATTCAAGGGCGAGGGAGAATGTGGCGCCGTCGGTGTCGTAGATTTCATCCTCGGGGACAGTGAAGGCGACCCAGTGATGGCCCTCGGGTACGTCGGCTGCGTAGATTTCGGCGTCGGGCAGGCCGACTTCGAGCGCGTCGCGGACCGGAATCCAGAGGAGGAGAGCGGCCACGATCAGGGGCAGCAGGAAGAGCAGAAGACGTTGCTGGGAAGAAAGTGTGACCATCGTGCAACTCCGGAGTGAAGCTATTTTTCGTGATGTGGTATCCAGATTGCGGTTGCCCGGCGGAGCCCTGTGGACATCCAGACCGTATCATAACACAGCAAGTCCGCAAGACCAGCTTCAGGTGCCGGCGCGCGCCAGCAAGAGATTGTGACGCTCGTCGACGCTGGCCGACCAACCGGGGGCGACGACGGTTGTGGTGTCGAGCTGGAAGAC
>VYDA01000188.1 GCA_009843665.1 Caldilineaceae bacterium SB0675_bin_29
AGTTCGGTTACAGCCTGAACGAGTCGATCATCTTCCTGGGGATGCTGGTGATCGGCGGCCTGGGTACGAATCTGGGACCTTTTTTGGGCGTTGCTTTCATCATTTTGATGGAAGACCTTTCGGACCTGCTGGGCGGGGTGCTGGCCGCGGCCTTTCCCGAACTTGCGGACCAGCTATTGACCTCTTTCCGCCCGATCTTTTTCGGAATGGCGCTGATGCTCTTTCTCATTTATGAACCGCGCGGCCTTGCGCACCGCTGGCAGCTACTGCGAGCAGGCTGGCGGCTGCGTCCATTTGCACGTTGACCGGACGCTATTTTTCCCTGAATCACTGTGTTGGAGGGGGGAACGTTACTCCTACGAAGCGTAGGATGAAAGACTCACTGGAGAGGAGAGAACCCAAATGAAAAAGTACCTGAACATCACCAGCATTTTGCTCATTTTCCTGTTGCTGGCGGCCTGTGCGCCGGTGCCTGCGGAAGAACCAATGGCCGCGGAGGATGGGGCGAAGGAGGCCATGGAGGCAGAGGAGGCGGCGCCCCCCGAAGCGCCGATGGAGATCGCGTGCGAGGACAGTTATGAGGGAGAAAGCCTGGTCATATACCAGCAGGCGGGTCTGACCGGACCGCTGGCCACGCTGATGGGAACAGGCTTTATCAGCGCGACGCAGGACGCGATTGATCAGATCAACGCGGAGGGCGGCGTCTGCGGTGTGATGCTGAGCGTGCGCATGGAGGATACACAGTACGCTCTCGAGCAGGAAATCCAGGTCTATGAGCAGTTCCGCGCGGAGGACCCCAAGCCGTTGTTCATCACGACGGCCAACAGCGCGGCGACGATCGCGCTCAAGGACCGGGTCGTTGAGGACGAGATCGTCAACCTGGCTACGGGGGTCCATTCGCAGTCCCTCTACAACCCTGCCGACGGCTACACGGTTGGCATGGTGCCGATCTACCCGGACCAGTTCGCGGGTTTTCTGCAGTTCGTGCACAGCAACTGGGCGGAGATCAAGCCTGAAGGCGCGGGAGACAGCATCACCGTCGGCGTCATCGGTTGGGCGAACGCTTTCGGGGCCGGCGCGATCACGCCGGAATCACAGGCTTTTGCCGAGTCGCTGGGCATCACCGTCCTGCCGCTTGAGGAGCAGCAGGTCAGCCCGTCGGCTGATGTTACGGGTCAGTTGCAGAACCTTCTGGTCAACGGTGCGAATGTCATTTACATGCAGGCCATTTCCTTCAGTATTACGCAGGTCATAGGCACGCTGCACGCCATGGGCTTTTACGATAAGGTGGTGCTGGGCAGCGTGAACTGGGGCATGAACCGGGACGTACTCAATATTCTGGGCGAGAATGCAGCGCTTGCCGTAGGCTACTACGGAGTATTCCCCTATCTGTGGTGGACCGACACCGACGTGCCAGGGGTGCAGATGGCGCTGGAGACTTTTGCGGCCAAGGGCTACCCTGAGCATGAAAAGGCGTTCACGTACCTGCTCCTTTACAGCGCGATGTACGGGTTGGCGGACGTACTGACGGTGGCGTTGAACAATGTCGGTTTCGAGGGCCTGAACGGGACGGAGTTCCTGAAGGCGATGCAGCAGATGGGGACGGGCAGCGCGGCCGGCGTGTTTGAAATGAATGTGGAAGGAAGCAACCGGGCGCCGAACAAGGCCCAGATCAGGCAGGCGCAGATTCTGGAGGACGGCAGTATCGACTTCGTCGTGGTCCAGGACTTTGTGACCTTGCCGGATATGCGGCCGGCAGCAGAATAGTCATCCTGAAAGGATTGCAGTCGCCGGTGGCCGGGGGAGGCTTCGGTCACCGGCGCCTTCGCGTTTATGTTGCAGATCAACAATATCGAGGTTGTGTACAGTGACGTGATTCTGGTGCTGCGGGGCATCTCGATGGCAGTGCCGGAGAAGCGGATCGTGTCGCTGCTGGGCGCCAATGGAGCGGGCAAGTCGACGACGCTGAAGGCGATCTCGGGCCTGCTGCGCACGCAGCAGGGGGAGGTCACGCGCGGGAGTATCGAGTGGAACGGTGAACGGATTGACGGCAGGTCGCCGGACGAGATCGTTCAGATGGGGATTGTCCAGGTGCTGGAGGGGAGAAGGCTTTTCGAGCATCTGACGGTGGAGGAGAATCTGCGCACGGGAGCAGTTTTCCGCAAGAGCAGCGACGCGGACTTACGGAGGGATTTGGACGAGGTATACGGCTACTTCCCGCGATTGGCGGAGTTCCGGCGGCGCACCGCGGGCTATCTTTCGGGCGGTGAACAGCAGATGGTGGTGATCGGCCGGGCGTTGATGGCGAAGCCGAAGCTGATGCTGATGGATGAGCCGAGCCTGGGGCTGGCGCCGCTGCTGGTGCAGTCGATTTTCGAGGTGATCCGGCGCATCAACGAGGAGTCGGGTGTTTCGATACTGCTGGTCGAGCAGAACGCGAACGTGGCGCTGCGCTCAGCTTCGCATGCTTACGTTATGGAGACGGGGCGGATTGTACTGGACGGGCCGGCGGAGCAGCTGGCGGAGAACGCGGATATCAAGGAGTTTTACCTGGGCATGACGCAGGTGGGCGGGCGTAAGAGCTACCGGGACGTGAAGCATTACAAGCGGCGCAAGCGCTGGCTGGGGTGAAACGGCAGTGGTTAGTGGTTAGTGGTCGGTGGTTAGTGGTTAGGGGGGTGCCAGCCTAGGGCTGGCGCTACTTTTTTGGCGACCTGTTCGAGCATTTCGAGGATTCGTTGGAGGGGTGGGTGGATGGGGTCGAACTGGAGGATGAGGTCGGTGGTGTAGGGGAGGACGCGGTCGGCGGACAGGCGGGCGGCTACGTCTTCGGGTGCGCCGTAGGCGATGTGGGTGCGCTGGCAGTAGGCTTCGGGGGTAATGCCGGTTGGGATGCCTCCCATGGCGTGTTTTTCGATTTGGCGGAGGGCGTCCTGGCGGTCGTTGCCGAGGTAGATACCGCGTGAGAGGCCGATGCGGGGCGGCAAGGGGCGCTCGCCCCAGGCCTCGCGGAAGGCGATGGCTACGGGCTCCTGCTCCTGGCCGGCTGCCTGTTCTTCGCTGCCGACAAAGCGGCTGAGGAGGAGGCCGGCGTCGTTTTGGGCGGCGTACTGGGCGCCGCGAAGGCTGAGTGCGCTGAGCCAGAGGCGGTCGCCGAGGGTGGGGG
>VYDA01000275.1 GCA_009843665.1 Caldilineaceae bacterium SB0675_bin_29
GCGGCCTTCGTTCGGGGATGGGCTACGTCGGCGCGCAGAATCTGCCCGACCTGTGGCGCAAAGCCCGCTTCGTGCGCATCAGCCCGGCAGGCTACCAGGAAAGCCACCCGCACAGCGTCGTCATTACAAAGGAATCGCCAAACTACCAAGTGAATCCAGGGAACTAGAATGACTGTAACAGCCGTCGTCGGCGCCCAGTGGGGTGATGAGGGAAAAGGTCGCATCGTCGATTACCTGGCCAAGCGGGCCAACTACGTCATACGCTTCCAGGGCGGTGACAACGCCGGCCATACCGTCGTCAACGACTACGGCAAAACGGTACTCCATATAATTCCCTGCGGCATCTTCTACCCTAACGTCCACAACATCATCGGCACCGGCTGCGTCGTCAACCCGCAGTCGCTGCTTGAAGAGATCGCCCACCTCAAGTCGATAGGCGTCAGCTGCGACCGCCTCTGGATCAGCAGCCGCGCCCAGATGGTCATGCCCTACCACCGCACCCTCGACGAGCTGGAGGAGCAGGCCCGCGGCGCCGACACCATCGGCACAACCATGCGCGGCGTCGGCCCGGCCTACAGCGACAAGGCCACCCGCTCCGGCCTGCGCATCGGCGACCTCCTCCAGACGGACTGGCTGGAAGGACGGCTGGACGGCGCTCTACGCACCATAAACCAGAAACTGACTATTCTTGGCGGGCAGCCCGTCGACGGCCGCGAGATGTTCGATCTCCTGATGGAGTACCGTCTGCAGCTGGCCCCCCGCATCGTCGACACTGCACCCATCCTGCGCATGGCGCTGGAAGCAAAGAACGATATCCTGCTCGAAGGCCAGCTTGGCGTTATGCGCGACCTCGACTGGGGCATCTACCCCTACGTCACCAGCAGCCACCCCACGGCAGCCTTCGCCCCCTCCGGCGCCGGTCTGCCGGCCGGCTCCCTCGACGAGGTTTTCGGCGTTTGCAAAGCCTACAGCACCTGCGTCGGAGACGGCCCCTTCCCCGTGGAGTTGCACGACGACATCGGCAAGCGCATGCAGGACGTCGGCCAGGAGTTCGGCGCCACCACCGGCCGCCCGCGGCGTTGCGGCTGGTTCGACGGCGTTGCCATTCGCTACGCCGCCTGGCTCAACGGCATGACCGGCCTCGCCATCACCAAACTGGATGTCCTCGACGGCATCGAAACGCTCAAGATCTGCACCGGCTACCGCCTTGAGGACGGCACCGTGCTCACCGACACCGTCCCCGACACCTCTCTGCTCATGCGTGCGCAACCCCTCTGGGAGGAGATGCCCGGCTGGGATGGACCCACAACCGGCTGCGGCAGTTGGGCGGCGCTGCCCGCCCAGGCACGCGACTACGTAAACCGCATCTCCGAGCTGGCCGGCGTGCCCGTCTCCTACGTCTCCGTCGGTCCTGAGCGAGACAATATGTTCGGCCGCGGCGGCTAGTCATCCTGAAGTGGAGATGCCCCCAGCCAATCGACGACTCTGAGACTCCGGCCCGAGACAGCCAGGACCCCGAACAACCTCGCCAAAACTGAATTCAAATTCCCTGTCTTCGCACCAAGCACGCCGAAGCCTACGTCCTGCATTGGGAGCGGCCTCGATGATGGACTCTGCTGAATCCAAGCTGACCTTGCAGCAATTTCAAGAGACCGTACGCATCCTCAGGCTGGCCGTACGTCTTGTATGGCGCTCCAGTCCCCGTCTCCTGATTGGATTCATCATGTTGATGTTGTTGCAGGCGCTTCTGGTTCCTCTCCAGCTCGCGCTGACACGGGTGGTGATCGACCGCGCCGCGTTTGACTTGGGTCTGCTCCAAAACCTGGATTCCGCAGCGGCCCTGTTTCCTCTGCTGGTCTGGATTGGGTTGACTGCGGCAGCACTGGCTTTGGGCCAGCTCATCCAGCCTTTCTCTTCGACATTTCAGGGCCTGGCCGCTGACCGGCTCACCGGCTATGTGACGGAGCAGATCATTCGCGCCGCCAACCGGCTGCAAGGCCTGGCTCGCTTCAAGGATCCTGACTTTGCTGACGACCTCCAACGGGCCCGCAAACGTTCCACGCGCGGCGCGCTGGATCTGACCATTTACGTGGGGCGTGCGGCGATAGAACTCTTCACTGCCGGCGCCCTGGCACTGGTGCTGTTTGCACTGCATCCTCTCGTCCCGTTCATTCTCGTCCTGGCCGCACTGCCGCAGATGAAGCGGCAATGGGAGTACAGCGAACGTACAATCAGCCATCTCTATATCCAGACCCCCGAATCGCGCCGCCTTGAATACAGCCGCGAGCTTCTTCTGACCCCGGACGCCGCCAAAGACGTGCATCTGTACGGGATGGGCCCGTTCTTTCGCCGCCGATACGATTCCATTTTCGCCAGCACGACCGAGTCTCTCAACCAGATGCGCAGGCCCCTGGCCGTCAAAGTTTCACTCGCGTCTATTTTGGCCACAGTTGCCTCATCTGCGGTCTACGTCTATGTCGCTTGGATGGTACTGCAGGGCGAACGCACAGTCGGCGACCTGGCGCTTTACGGAGGCGCCGCCACCGTTCTGCAGGTGAACCTGATCGCCTTGGGCACCGAGATCGGACTCCTGCCGCTTGTGTTGGGCTTTCTGCCCAGCCTGTTCCGGACTCTCGATGCGCCCCCCGATCTATCGCAGCGCGGCGCGTCTTCCAGCAATACAGCCGCGTCGTCCGACGGGCCGCTGCCTGCTGAGACCGGAAAGACGGCCCAATCTATCCGGTTACGGAGCATTACCTTCGAAAACGTCTCCTTCACCTATCCGGGCAGCACCGACCAAGTGCTGCGTGACCTTTCTTTTGCCATGGCTCCTGATGAGTGCGTGGCCCTCGTTGGCCGCAACGGTGCTGGCAAGACTACGATTGTCAAACTGCTTCTGCGGTTGTACGACCCGACCTCCGGCCGCATCCTGTTGAATGGCGTCGACCTGCGGGATTACGATCTGAACGAGCTGCGCCGCCAGATGGGCGTCATCTTTCAGGACTTTGTACGCTACGAACTGACCGCCGGTGAGAACATCGGCATGGGCCAGGTCGAACTCCGGCAAGACGCAGATCGACTTTCCAGCGCAGCAGCGCGCGGCGGCGCCGCTGACCTGGTGGACCGGCTTCCGGACGGGCTGGATACACAACTGGGTCGTGAG
>VYDA01000661.1 GCA_009843665.1 Caldilineaceae bacterium SB0675_bin_29
AAAAGTGCTGTCTGTTTCAGGCAGACCGCCGCAGTTGAAACTAGCATCTGCCTCACTGATCACGGTCGCCATTTCCAGGATGGACCTGGGCATGCCGTGGTCAAGGGCAGTAGCGCCATCGAATCGAATTTACATACCGCTTCATGAATCTAATGTAAATCCCATCTGACACCAATACTTTCCGAGCGGATCAGTCGATTGTATCGCCTCAGTCGAGTCTGCAGTTACGCAACACGATATACGCAATACGTAACACGCAAAAAAGCAGGTTCTCAAATTGAACGCACATTAGGACTCAGCTAATCTATCGCGCAGGTTGGGCAGATGTCTCTTCTTGTGCTCAGCGGTAATCAAGTCTCTTGCATTTCGACCAAACGACCGTCGGGGTCGCGCGTGTAAGCTGATCTCCCCCATGGGTATGTTGCGGGATTGATCGAACCAGGGTCGCTGCCAAATGAAGTCTCTGCCCACTCCTTGTCCAGCGACCTCACGGCGATAGCGAAGTGGTCCTCGTTGGGGGGCCAGTCCTGCTCTGCTTCGTATCCCGGTTCGGAAGATTGGTGGTGATGAATCAAAATGTGCACGCCTTCAAGTTGGAACAGGGCCATGCCTTCGGACTGGAATGCAGGGGGCCCGCCAAGTAAGTTCTCATAAAACGCGACAAGAGAAGGTACGTTCTGTGTGAAAAGGGCAAGCTCAACAAGATTGCGCATGGCCGAAAATTCCTCTCCTGTGCAATGGTGTGGATGACATCGGTTCAGCGCAGTTCGTGGAGAATCTGCCTCTGCGCCGGGTAGCGGGCCAGCAACGAGGCAAAATCTGCATCGCCGGGGAGAGAAAAGTCCTCATCGCTGTATGCAGGGGCAAGGGAGCAGGCCATTAACGCCCAACTCCCGCCGCTCCGCAGGCGTGCACCGAACCAGCTGTGTGCGGGGACAACCGCCTGAACGGCCTGACCCTCCAGGACCGCCTGCCCCAACTCAAATTTCGTGTAGTCAAATTCAGGTCCAAATGCATACAAATCTACCAAATCACCTAAATAAAAATGCCACATCTCATCAATCTCTAACCTATGCAAGCGTGACTTCGTGTCTGCCGTCAGGAGATAAAAGATTACAGACTTGGCCGGCCGCTCTGAACTGATGGAGGCAGGCAGGACACTAGCGGGCAATCGCAGATTGCCTGTGTAGGTCACGCGATAGAAGCCGCCCTCAACCGGCAGCGGTCTCAGGTCGAAGTGGCGGATGACGTCACTCGCAGTAAGGTCACTATTTCGCATAGTCTCTTAGAAGGCAGGCGCCACCAGAATGCCACCGTCAACGGCGAGCGTAACGCCAGTAATCCACCGGGCCAGGGGAGAGGCTAGGAATAAGCACGCGTCAGCGATATCTTCCGCTGTTCCGAGCCGGGCCAGCGGAACACGGCTCTGCCAGCGCTTCACCCCCTCTGGCCACGCCTTTGCCAATCCAGGGCGATCGATAAGCCCTGGTGCAACCGCGTTGACCCTGATGCCCTTCTCTCCCAGCTCGAGGGCGGCGTTTCGAGTATACTGCTCTACCCCCGCTTTGGCAGCAGTGTAGTGACTGTGCGCAAAGGCGGTGGAGGCGGCTTCAATCGAAGAGATGTTGATGATGGAGCCGCTGCTCTCGCTGTCATTCCGCCGCGTTGACAACTCGATCATCGCCCGCGCTGCTCGCTGTGTACAGTTGTGAGTTCCGGTCAGGTTGGCCGCCAGAACCTGCTCCCATTCGTCGTCAGCCATATCCAGCAATGGCGAAAGTGGATAGACACCGGCGTTGTTGACCAGCACATCTAGCCGTCCACACCGTTCTACCGTCTGCGAAATCAGCCGTTCCACGTCATCCGCCCGGGAGACGTCAGCCTGCATGATCTGTGCTTGCCCGCCGGTCGCCTGAATCTGCTCGACGACTTCCAGTGCCGCCTCTTCCGCCTGCAAATAGCTAACCACTACTGTCGCACCCGCCTCAGCAAAACGCTTCGAGATCCCGGCGCCGATGCCCCGGCCTCCTCCGCTGATTAAGGCAACCTTGCCTGCAAAGTTGAGCGCGCTTTCAAGTTCTGGGGCTCGTTCCTGCACCGTCGATCCCTTCCAATTGTCCCCTCTGGCATCGTCACATTTTCAAGGCATAGTATAACAGCCGCTCCTCGCCCGCAATCTCGGGGCTTGTCTAAACCGAGTAAAAAAGACCGATAATCGCCGCGAGGTCATCAGTCCTGAACCTTGGCGCTGTTGACCTACGCCTTCAATTTGTGTACGATCTCCTGAACTCCCGTTCTTTCCTTTCAAATCAGGAGATTCCCATGCTAACTCTTGCTCAGAAGCAGCATTTCTATGAAGACGGCTACGTGAAAATACCCGGCGTCGTGCCCAAGGTACTGATCAATGAAGCGCTGCGCGCCGTGAATCACTCCATCGGCGAGGTTGGGCTCGGCGGCGAAGACATGGAGAACAACCGCTCCGCCTTTTTCTGCGCCGAACTGCTGCGGGCGCCGGTCATTCTGGGCCTGTTCCAGAAGTCACCGGTCATTGAAATCGCGGAAGAACTGATGGGCGAGGGCAACGTCGTTCCCATCGTTCAGGCCAAGCCGTATCCCCGTTTCCCGCTCCCTCTGGGAGAAGATGCACCGGAGCCGCGCGGCCATATTGACGGCATCGGCAGCGGCACCAACGGCATGCCCAAAGGGTACTACAATCGCGGTTTTACGGCCTTCGCAGTCGTATATCTGGAGGACCTGCTAGAGACAAACGCAGGTAACTTTACGGTCTGGCCCAAGTCCCACCGTGCCTTCGAAGAGTATTTCCAGGCAAACGGCCATGAAGTCTTGGCCAACGGCAGGCCCGATATCCCACTACCGGAGGGCCCGGTAATGGTCACCGCTGAGGCCGGCGATCTGATTCTTGCCCACTACCTGATGTTCCACACGGGCGGACCGAACGCATCGCCCAACGTGCGCCAGGCGGTCATCTGCCGGCTGCGACACAAAGAAGTGGAGGGCAACGAAAAGGCCGGTTACACTGACATCTGGCGAGAATGGCCCGGCATTCGAGAGGCGATGGGATTAGATCTCGAAAAAGTGCCGGCAATCTGACCCTCGCAACTGAATCACACCTGGGGCAAGGGCGCCCTCAGGC
>VYDA01000199.1:0-2477 GCA_009843665.1 Caldilineaceae bacterium SB0675_bin_29
GTCCATGGGGAGGGTGATGCCCTTGAAGTCGGGCCAGTTGCCGACGAAGAGGTAAATGTACTTGGTGCCTGAAGCGAGCAGGAGATTGAGCTTTTCGGTGGCGGCGGCACCTGGCGGCAGGATGTTGGTGTTGACCAGGACCCCTGTCTCTTCGAGGATGAGCTGGCGGACGGCGTCGGTGCGTTCCGGGTTACCGCCGCCGGGACAGGGGTTCGTCGTTCCGAACCAGATTTCGGGGGTTTCCATGGCGCCACCGTCGCCGGCCGGTGCTGCGACCGGCGGCGCGCAGGCAGCGATAACGGCGCCTGTAGCTACCATGCCGACACCTTGCAGGAACTGGCGGCGCGTAGGACTAGACTGAGTTGTCATGTGGATTCCTTTCATAAGCTGAGAGTTGTGACAAATGGAACTACATGTATATAGAACGGTCGAGGCGAGTTGAAAGTTCGCCCCGACCGGCTGGCCGACTCAACTAAGGGTGGTACTGACGGTACTGTTCTGTGTGCAACTCGCTCCATCTGTCCAGGCCGGCGCTTTGCATTGTATCGAGGAAATTACCCCATTCGGAGAGGGGCCGGGAACCGGTAATGAACTTGACCGATTCTTCGTCGATGAGGCGCTCGAAGTCTGACAGACCGGGGTACTGGTCGCGGATCGCGGTCAGGTCGTAGGGAACGTCAAAGTCGACGGGCATCTTGCCGAACTGGAACTGGTCGTTGTATTTGACGACGTGGGCGCTCTGGCGGTGGACGGTACCGTCCTCCAATACCCTTACGACGTGGGGTTCGGTGCCCATGCCTTTGACCTGGTAGTATTCGCCGGGATATCTGGCCTCGCAGGGGGCGGTGGCGGGGACGAGGGCGCGGTAGAGTGCCGCCTCTTTGTCGTGCCACTCCCAGTCCACGCCTTCGATGCCGGCCTGGGTGATGATCAGGTTTCGGGGTTCATCGGGGAGGCCTGCGTAGGCCCAGTCGGCGAAGCGAATTACGGCATCGGGATGCTCCGACTTGCGCGGGATCATGTATGCGGCATTGCCGCCAACGTTGTTGGTTTTGGCCAGCCCCATGGGCCCAGTCATGGTTTCGGGGAATGTGTAGTCGATGTCGGTATAGCCCGAATCCAATCGGATTTGTTCCCACCAGATTGTGATGCGGGAGTACCAGCCAAGCCACGTGCCGATGGTGAGGGTCTTGAGCATGGCACGGAAATCAGGATTGGCAAAGGACTCGAGCTGGAACCAACCTTTGTCCCACCATTCATGCATCTTGGTAAGCCAGTCGATGTAACCTGGATTGGTTTCCACCGGTTTGAGCATGTTGTCGGCGGGGTCGACCCAGTTGGAGTAGCCGTTCTCGGTGAAGGCGCCCATCGTGTTGTACATCAGATGGCGGCGGCCCATGGTGGTGGTAACGGATTCGTCGTGCAGTGCCCTGAATTCTTCGATGGTGTACTCCATGCCGTCCCAGGTATCGGGCGTCTCCATGCCGGCTTCGTCCAGCCAGTCGGAGCGGAAGAAGCAGAAGTGGGTGTGAGCCATGAGCCCGAGCCGGGGGTAGCCCCAGGTTACGCCTTCAGCATCTTTCATACGCGCCCAGGCGAAGTCGTTGTTGAGGGCGAGGACGTTCTGGCCAAAGGCGTCCAAGAGGTCATCCATGGGGGTGATGATGCCCTTGAAGTCGGGCCAGGATCCTTCAAAGAGGTCGAGGGGCTGCGTGCCGGAGGCGATCAACAGGTTCAGTTTTTCGGTTGAGGCGGCTCCGTGAGCGGAGAGATAGTTCTGGACGAGGACGCCGGATTCTTCGAGGATGAGATCCTGCACGGCCTTGGTCTTTTCCGCGTTGCCGCCGGCGGTACAACCGGTAACGACAAATACCCAGATTTCGGGTGTTTCAGCGGTCTCGGCCATATCGCCGGCCGCTTGCTGGACGGGCGGCGCGCAAGCGGCGATTACGGCGCCGGTGGCCGCGACTCCCATTCCCTGCAGGAAGCGTCGTCGACTAAGAGTGCGGTCAGACATGGTTTGTTCTCCTTTCGTGTGCGGGTGGTCAGCGCTGCAACATTGAACGAAGGTTCACGATTCAATTGACCAAGAGTATCACGGGAAAACAGCCCTGCGGGGTCCATCAGTTCTCGGTGAGTCACCTCCTTTAGACGTGTCAGCCTCAGGCTGACTCAGCCGGTGTAGGATCTTGCCATTCCTTCAAGCTGCTGGTTGCGCTTGGCGCGGCCGTTTACTTCATCGGGGTCCAGTCTGGCGACGAGTTGCTGGTGCAGGTTCGACTGGGCTGCTGCCCAGCCAGGATGGCCTGCCAGATTGACGAATTCATTGGGGTCGGCGGCCAAGTCGAACAGCTGCGGCGGAAGGCCGACGTAGTGATTATACTTCAAATTTCCCTTTTTTGCCATGTAGCCTGCGCTGAGCATGCCCTGGGCGTGGTATTCGGCGACCACGAGGTCATCAGGGATGGGTTCTCCGC
>VYDA01000199.1:2487-3154 GCA_009843665.1 Caldilineaceae bacterium SB0675_bin_29
AGGTAGCAGGCTGCGGCCCCGGAGACCTTGAGGAATCGGCGTACCGGCCAAGTCCAAAAGGGTGGGCATGATGTCGACGAGGCTGACGTTTGTGCTGACGCGGGCGCCCGCCTTCAATTGTGGTCCTCTGGCGATGAGCGGGACGCGAACTGAAGATTCGTAGAAACACTGTTTCTGCCAGATTCCGTGCTGCCCGGCCATTTCGCCGTGGTCGCTGATATATATGATCATCGTGTTTTCAAGGAGCGAAGATTCGTCAACGATGGTCATGAGGCGGCCGATGTGCTCGTCGGTCAGGGTTACGAGGGCGAAGTAGCTGGCGAGGGCGGTGCGTGTGAGCTCCTCAGGCAGGGGTTTGTCATTGTGGAAGAAGAAGCGCAGCTGGCGGACGGCAGGGTGCTGGTTTGCGAGCGTCTCATTGCCCAGGTGGGGTAGTTCGATGCGGTCAGGCGGGTAGAGGTCGAGGAATTCCTGCGGCGCGTAAAGGGGGAAGTGCGGGTACATGAAGCTGGCGACCAGACACCAGGGCCTGTCGGAAGGATTGGCGGCTTTGTCGCGCAAGAAGCGTTCGCTGAGGTCGGTGACGGTGCTGTCGTATTCTAGCCAGCGGGGCGGGCCGGGGCCGCATTCGGTGACGTGGGAGTTGCTGCTGCGCCGCGCCTCCGGT
>VYDA01000415.1 GCA_009843665.1 Caldilineaceae bacterium SB0675_bin_29
TGTAAGAGCCCAGACTGGCCTCCCCCTTCGCGTAGATAAGCAGGCCGCCGGGTAGGTCAAGAGCTGTGGCATAGGCAAGCAACTGATACAGGTCGGCACTTGGAATCTGTCTGTCAGAAATGTTCTTATATTTTGCATCGCCAACGAATTTGCAGTCTCCGCTTTCCCACCATGACAGGTCAGGTCTGAGATTCACCATTTTCTCTTCGTCGAGGTGAACCGTTTCCTCGGACCGGAGCGTGTTCGCGGAAACGCCCAGCGTTTGACGCAATGCCTGAACGATGAACTCCTGAAACAGAACGTTCATGTCGATCAGGAATCCAGATGCGCGCACGTCCCCACGGAAGGACTCAAACTCGCTGTGTACTAAGATTAGTCGCGCCAGCCCCACGACATCCCGATAGTGTTCGTTAAGCCGGTCGAAGCGGACATCCGGCACGTTCCGTCGCCGAAATTCCAGCAATGAGACGCTTTCGAGGATCGCAGCGATCCAACCCAGCCCCCGCCGCGCCTCCGACGAGCGCAAGGTCATGTAGCGAAGCCGTGCCGCGGCCGCCTTAACCAGCCGGTTGGCGAGGATATCCTCGGTGAAATCATCAAAACGCAGTTCGATCGGCAGGGGTATCCCGTACCTTCTCCGCATTTGCTCGTCGAAGCGGACGCGTCCCCTCACGGTGAGCAGTGCGTCTTCTTCGGAATGGTATCCGCGCAGGAGTCCTCGCCCAAAGGCTCGGCGGGCGGCCTCAATAAGCGCCAGGGCCAGTACGTCAGGTATCGCCTGGGCCTTCTGGAAATCGAAGAGCTTCTGGGCTTGGGGCTTGTATAGGCCTAGGGCGTAGCAGGCCATTGAAAGCAGTTGCGGGATGCCGATCTTTGGCTCGATGAGAACCGACAAGTCGCCAGTTTCGAGAGCACCTACGGTCGAGCCGGGTCGAAGGTGGTATCTACTGCGCTTGCCCGTTGCCGGTTCCATCGAGACTGACGGCAAAGAGGCTCGCAACCCATCCCTCTCTATGACAGATAACCTGTACGATTTGCTAGTCTCATGTTCCTTCAAGTTGATCTTTCGCATTGTTGTCTGTGCCTGAAACACTATCCACACTACTGTCTTTCGGCTTCTGATCATCATTCCATTTGATATGGGGAGCGGCTTTCCCACACAACGTCTTGAATTGCAATTGCTGGATCTTCTTGTCGTCTCCGAAGAGTAGTTCCTCTATGTACGGCAAGACACTGGGCTTCCAGATCCGGGGGACATCTTCCTTTTGGAGTCCCTTTCTCATAAAGTAGCTCGGCCCTATGGCCGCGTGTTTGTACTCTTCTAACTGTACATTTGCTTCCCTGACGACATCTGCCGTCCATCTAATTTCGGGTGCTTCCTTCTCCAGCCAGAGGCCAAGAAGGCTCTTGATGGGATCGTTGTCAGGGTGGAATTCTATGAAATGAAATCTTCGGCGTAGGGCCAGGTCGACCAGCGCGATAGAGCGGTCTGCAGTGTTCATTGTGCCTATGATGTAGAGATTTCTGGGTAGCGAAAAATGGTCCTCGCCATCCTCCTGGTACTGCATACGGATTTTCTTGTCGCGGTATTCAAGCAGAAAGTAGAGTTCCCCGAATACTTTGGCGATGTTTCCGCGGTTGATCTCGTCGATGATGAGGAAGTGCTTGGAATCTTTATCCTTTCGCGCCTTTTCGGCCGCGCGCAGGAGCGGCCCATCCCGCAATTCGAATCCGGCCTGGCCATTCTCTGTTATCGAGGGGCGGAAGCCTCGTACGAAGTCTTCATATGCATAGGAAGGATGGAACTGGACGAGTGTAACCTGGTCTTCCCACCCTGCAAGGCAATTTGCAAGCGCCTGTGCGACGTATGTCTTCCCTGTCCCCGGCGGCCCCTGAAAGATGACTTGCCGCTTGTCCATTAGCAACGCCTCAATCTCACCTAAGAATTCCACATCTAGCAGCAATTCGTCGGCAAGGGCCTCTAGGTTGTCCACTGTTGGAGGCGAGCCCAAAAGGGGAAGATCATTCGGGAGTTGCCAGACCACTGACTGTGCATCAAGACGGTGGCGCAAGTACACTCCATGGGCCTGCGCCTCTCTTATGAAATTGTCGAGAAATTCAAGGGAGTGTTCATACAAGGCAGCTTCGCAATCAAGCCTTTCGGGCTGGGGGTATCCTGTGCGCTTGTATGCGTCCGAAAACAGACCAATTCTAAAGGGCGGATACCTTTCGACGTCCAGACCCATCATCAGTGCGGATATTAGAGTGGTTCTGGACCCTCGTCTTTCCCTACCGCCTATTACTTCAAGCGGAAAAAGCTTTCTGAACGCACGAATTCGTTCGTTGGAAGACAGAGACTCTTGTGTCCAAATTGCCTCTAACGCCCTTCGAGCATCTTCCGGGGAATTTCTGCACCACTGACTGAATTTAGAGTGGTCTATCATGTGAACTGGTTGGTTGGCCAAGAGTGCCTTCTTCAATGAGTCGGCCCAATTGTCCGTACCCCAAAGCACCGCTTCTCGTGCCGCTGCGACTTTGCACCCTATTTCCAGCTTGTACTCAATTTCCCACTTCACCATGTTTACAGATTCAATCAAATGATTGGCTTTAGGTACAAATCTATCCCAAGACTCCTGAACGGGATCTGGGCCGACGCCGCTCTCTCCGTTCTCCATTTCTGAATGTCCTCTGGCTCTGATATGAGGTGAAATCCGGCAGGCACCAAGACCAATGTCTTGGTGGCAATCAAATACATACGCATATGGTGAAGCGTGCAGCTCTCTTATTCGCACCCCCTCACCACAACGACCCCAACGGCTCACACGCATTATACACATCACACGCCAACCGAACTGCACACAACTCCGCCTCAACCATCGAGACCTCCACCCGCACCGGCCGCCCCACCAACGCCCCAATGTCCTCCCGCTCCCGCCAGCGCGCCCGCGCGTACAAATGATCCCCGCTGATCGACACCGCCTCCTCCCACGTGTAGCCAGGAATCGGCTGCGCCGTCACCCCGTCCAGCATCTGCACCCGGACCCCAGTGTGCGCCATCGTCCGCACGTTCAATCGCATTTCACCATCGCGCGGGATGCTCACCTTAGTGCGCAACACCACCTCGCGCCCCCACGGCTTCAAGGAGCAAAAACC
>VYDA01000117.1 GCA_009843665.1 Caldilineaceae bacterium SB0675_bin_29
CCAGCAGTATCCGGTCCAATTCTTTGTGAAAGGGGACCCCTACAAGCTCTGGGGACTCTTCAGGATGGACTGGCATCTCTTCGGTGTCGAAAACGCCGAAGAGGTCGGCCCCATCTTTCTACTGGGGGGAGACAAGTTCGGTCGGGATATCCTGGGCCGCGCCCTGTACGGAGGACGCATCTCCTTGACTATAGGTCTTGTGGGGGTCACCATCAGCCTCATCATTGGCCTGCTCCTGGGGGGCCTGTCGGGGCTCTACGGGGGCGTCGTCGACAACCTCATCCAGCGGCTGATCGAGTTCATTCGATCGATCCCAACGATTCCCCTTTGGATGGGACTGGCCGCAGCTCTGCCTGCCGACTGGCCGCAAATCCGAATCTATTTCGGCATCACCATCATCCTTTCATTGCTCGCCTGGACAACACTGGCGCGCGTTGTGAGGGGGAAGTTCCTCTCCCTCCGCAATGAAGACTTCGTCCTCGCCGCCCAGTCTGCCGGCGCCAACCAGTGGTACCTGATCTGGCAGCACCTCGTACCCTCATTCATGAGCTACGTGCTGGTGGACATTACCCTGGCCATTCCCGGCATGATTATCGGAGAAACCGCGCTGAGCTTTCTCGGGCTGGGACTGGTATCGCCGACTGTCAGTTGGGGTGTGATGCTGAAGGACGCACAGCAGGTCGTCGAGATCGCGATCCACCCTTGGATCCTTTGGCCCGCCATGTTCGTAGTCGTCACGGTGCTGGCCCTTAACTTCATCGGCGACGGCCTGCGCGACGCAGCTGACCCGTACGCTGACCTGTAACTGCCAACTTCTGAGGTACAGCCCTTCTTTGGCCTCGTTGGAGGTCTGACGCCGTTCATTTGTCCCTTAACTCCCTATGGACAACCTGCTAGAAGTCAAAAACCTGCAGACGCACTTCTTTATGGCCGAAGGGGTCGCCAAGGCCGTCGACAGCACGACCTTTTCCATACGCCGCGGGCAGGTCCTCGGCGTCGTCGGCGAGAGTGGCTGCGGCAAGAGCGTCACCGCCCGCTCGATCATGCGTATGGTGAGGCCGCCCGGCCATACAGTGGATGGCGAAATCCTATACTCGCGAGACGACCAGAACGGGCAGGACATGACTCTGGACCTGCTTCAACTTCCCGCCACGGGCACGGAGATGCGCGCGATTCGCGGCGGGGAGATCGCCATGATCTTCCAGGAACCGCGCGCATCGCTCAGTCCGGTCCATCGCATCGGCGACCAGATTACTGAAAACATCCTGCTGCACCAGTCCGTAACTCAGGCCGAAGCCGAAGACATCGCCATCGAAATGCTGCGGCAAGTGCATATTCCGTTGGCCGAACAGCGTATGGACGCCTTCGCCCACCAGCTGAGCGGCGGTATGTGCCAGCGTGTCATGATTGCAATGGCCCTTTCCTGCCACCCCAGTCTCCTTATCGCCGACGAACCAACCACGGCCTTGGACGTGACCACCGAAGCCCAGATCCTGGAGCTGATGCAAGGGCTGCAGGCCGATCTGAATATGGCAATCATGTTCATCACCCACGACCTGGGCGTCGTCGCCGATATGGCCGACGAAGTCGCGGTAATGTACCTGGGCAAGATCGTTGAACAGGGCGCAGCCGCCGACATTTTCCGCGACCCCAAACACCCCTACACGATCGCACTTCTGGAGTCGCTGCCGCGCATGGACCAGCGGCGGGAGTGGCTGCAAACGATCCGCGGCGTAGTGCCTGACCCCTATACTACGCTCAAAGGCTGTCCATTCCATCCGCGCTGCGCCGACTTCATGCCCGGTGTTTGCGACGAAATATTGCCCCAGCCAATAACCTTGGAAGACAACCGCGAGGTGCGTTGCCTCCTCTATACGGAACACGCACATCAGGAAGGCGCCCCAGTCGCAGAGGAAATAAGCCATCAATAGCGATTCTGACAGCTATTCACTCCTGGAAGTAAACGGGCTGAAAAAACACTTTCCGATCACAGCCGGACTGTTCTCCAAGGTCGTCAGCCACATCAAGGCCGTGGATGGCGTCGACTTTGCTCTGCAAAAGGGCGAGACGCTGGGTCTGGTCGGCGAGAGCGGCTGCGGCAAGACCACAGTGGGTCGCCTGATCATGCGCCTGTACGAGCCGACTGCAGGCAACATTCAGTTTCGTCCCCAAGGCGAAGAGGGTGAGGACTACAACTTGGCCGCGCTGGACGACGCCGCACTCCGCCCCGTGCGCTCCCACTTGCAGATGATCTTCCAGGACCCGTATACATCGCTGAATCCCCGCAAAACCCTCCTCGACATTATCGGCGAGCCTCTCCGCCTGAACGGTATGAGCAAAGGGTCCGAGCTCGAGGACCGCGTGGTGGAGATGCTGCGCCTCGTAGGTCTGCGCCCGGAATACATCACGCGTTCCCCCCCCGCCTACCGCGGCGGCCGGCCCCGGCGCAACGGCAGCGCCCGCGCCCTCATTCTCAACCCCACCCTCGTCATCGCCGACGAGCCGGTCTCCGCGCTTGACGTCTCAGTGCAGGCGCAGATCCTCAACCTGCTCAAATTCCTCCAGCGCGAACTGGACCTGACCTACCTGTTCATCGCCCACGATCTTGGCGTAGTAAAGCACATCAGTGACCGGGTCGCGGTGATGTACGTGGGCAAACTGGTTGAGCTGGCTGACGCAGACGATCTCTATCGCAAACCTCTCCATCCGTACACGGAAGCGCTTCTCTCTGCCGTGCATGTGGCCGGCCCAACGCATAGCCAGACCGAGCGCATCGTCCTGGAAGGAGAAGTAGCCGACCCCTCCAATCCCCCGCCCGGCTGCTACTTCCACCCTCGCTGCCGCTACGCCCAGGACCAATGTCACCAGGAAACGCCAGAGCTGCGAAACCTGACTGGCGAGAGATACGTTGCCTGCCACTTCGCCGAAGAGCTTGACCTGGCAGGCGCCGGCACCGCCTAGACCCAACTGAAATCAAATGAGGAGAATGCGCTGATGACCATGCGCCCCATCACTTCCGGGCCCAAGCATCACTGGTTCGGCTACTATGACAAGCTGCAGTTCGACCCCTCCAGCCGCTACGTACTCGGCATGGAGGTCGATTTCGAGCATCGCTCGCCGAACGAAGAGAATCTGATCGGCATCGGTA
>VYDA01000243.1 GCA_009843665.1 Caldilineaceae bacterium SB0675_bin_29
TGGCGTCCGCTGCGCATATGTGTGTAGAGTTCGGTCCAGTTGTCGAGGCCGGCGTCGGCGATTTTCTGGTCGAGCGCGGCCTGGTCATCGGTATGGTCCGGGTGGAACTGACTCATGTAAGCAGCTGAGCGCACGGGGCTACTGAGGACAACACCGCCTTCCAGATGGAAGAGGGCGTTGGGGCCGGCGAACTTGAAGACGACGGTCGTGTCGTCGGGAGCCGTCATCTCGACAGGCACGTTTACACCGTCGACCGGGCTGGTGAGCCAGCCGGGGAAGACAGGATGCCGCGGATGATGACCTGGTTGAGGGCGAAGTGGTCGGCCTGGCCGCGGCGGCCGGCGCGCCAGAGGCCGCCATAGTTACCGATGCCATCCAGCCCTTCGAGCACGAGCGGGTTGACGGGCACACGTTCATCAACGGGCGGCAGTTCGCCGTTGGCTACCATTTCGGCCAGGCGGGGGGCTTCGTTGTACATGGAGTCGGACGCCGCGGGGGCGGCCTCGGCGGCGGGCGCTTCCTCCATGGGGGCTTCGGCTGCGGGTTCACCGCCTGCGCCACAGGCTACAAGGACGGTGCCGGCCGTGGCCATGGCTCCGACGCGCATGAAATCGCGTCGCGACACATCGGTCTTTGGGAGTTTGAGACTCTTCATTCAGCTTTCTCCTTGTTGAAGTACAGGAAATGGAAGAAAGGCGAGTGACCGAAATTGATCACTCGCCGGCAGCCTTTACATATGGTTTTCCGGATCTTCCCAGTACCAGGTGGCGTTGTCGATGATGTGCTCGTAGACGCCGCGGCAGCAGTCCCAGGGGTAGCCAGCGTGGATGCCCTTAAAGCCGTTGCGGACGACGACCGGTCGGGGCAGTTCGCCGAAGTAGCCGACGGTGGGCAGCTCTCTGCCCCAGATGCGGAGGATTTCCTTGAATAGCTCGTTCTGCTTGTCGCCGTCGGCGGTTACGCGAATCTCGTCCCAGATGCGCCAGAGATCCCACTGCCAGTGGCCGTCGGGGGGCGGTTCGCCGATGGGGTTGTCGGGGTTGACGGACCACATCTGCCAGGCGTTGCCCCAGGGGCGCTCGGTGTTGGCGCGGTTGATCCAGATGACCGGGTCGGCGAGGGGGATGAGGTTGCGGTCCATGAAGGTGGTCCTGGCCTCGATGTCGTTGTTACGGTCGAGCTCCTGGGCGAGGGCACGTTCGGCGCCGCGATAGTTGATCTCAAAGCCCATTTCAGTGAGGAAATCTATGAGCATCTGGTCGTTGTCGGTGACCGTGGGACCGCCCAACATGGTCCAGCGGATGCGTTCCCCGCTGCCATCCTTCCAGAGGCGGTAGCCGTCTGCGTCGCGCTCGGTGTAGCCGAGGCCGTCGATGAGGGCGTTGGCCTGGTCGGGGTCGTATTCGAGATAGGCGTTGTTCAGCTCTTCGACGTAGAGCGGTGATTCGACGGGCGGGCCGTACTGCATATTGGTGGCGGTGCCGTCGAATACGAGCTCGTTGATGGCATCGCGGTCGACGCCGATGGAGCAGGCGATGCGGAAATCACGCGCCTGGAATAGCTCACGCAGGCGGGGTTCCTTGGCGGTCATGTTGAGGTGGAGACCGTAGACTGCGGTGCGGCGCCAGATCTGGAGCTTGTAGTCGCCTTTTTCTTCGTTCTCTATAAGGACGGTTATGTCGGTGTTGCGTACGTGGCGGGACTGGCAGTCGATCTCGCCGTTAATGCACCAAAGTGCGTAGACATCGGGGTCGGTGAACTGGCGGAAGGTGAGGTCGTCGATGTAGGGGAGCTGGTTTCCGTCGGTGTCCACTGCCCAGAAGTAGGGATTGCGGGTGGCGGTTACGAGCGGTTCGGTGAAATCGGTACCGACGGTCCAAGGCCAGAGCATCGGCGACTCGGGGTTCTCGTGGCGGCCGCTGCGCTTGTCGACGTAGAGATCGGTCCACAGCTCAAGGTCGGCATCGGCGATCATCTGGTTGAGCCCGTCCGGGTCGTCGGTGTGGTCGGGGTGGAACTGCTTCATGTATTCGGCGGAGCGGACGGGGAATGAGAGGAGGATGCCGGCGCTGTAGTGGAAGAGCGCGTTGGGGCTGGCGAACTTGAAGATGACGGTGGTGTCATCGGGCGTATTGACTTCGGCGGGAACGTTTTCGCCGTCGACAACACTGGTGAGCCAGGCCGGGAAGACGGGTGTGAGTTCCTCGTTGTGTACCTCTTCGTCGTACCAGAACCTGATATCGGCGGAGGTGAAGGGCGCGCCGTCGGACCATTTCATGCCCTCGCGCAGATTGAAGGTGAACTCGGTGGCGTCGTCGCTGACGGACCAGGACTCGGCGACCATGGGATTGATGGTCAGTTCCTGGTTGATCGACAAGGCACCGCGAATAATGACCTGGTTAATGGCGAAGTGGTCGGCCTGGCCGCGGCGGCCGGCGCGCCAGAGGCCGCCGTAGTTGCCGACGCCGTCGAGGCCTTCGAGTACGAGCGGGGTGGCGGGCAGGCGTTCGTCCACGGGCGGCAGTTCGCCGTTGGCGACCATCTCGGCGAGACGCGGGGCCTCGTTGTACATGGACCCCGAATCGGGGGCGGCTTCGGCGGCAGATTCGGCCGGGGCCTCTTCCATGGGCGCCTCGGCAGCGGGCGCTCCGCCTGCGCCGCAGGCGACGAGGACCGTTCCGGCGCCAGCCATGGCTGACAGACGCACGAAGTCCCTGCGCGTTACGTCAGCCTTGATTGACTTCAGACCTTTCATGGGATCTTCTCCTTGAATTGGTACGGCTAAAGAAGGTGCTGCGTCATTGCCTAAACAGGTAGATTTGTGTCAACGGTTGAGACCTGCCTCTACGCGGACCACAAGCAGAGGAGGAGATGTTGCAGCGTGGCAAAAGTATACTTGCTGGCAGTACAAAAGCCAAACGCACATTCCGGCTTCGCGGGGGCGGCGTATTCTGGAGTCGTGCCGGCAGATTCACAAGACTGGACGCAGATCGTTTACGTCAATATGAGATACAACAAGAACCTGTGAAGGGCTAACGATGCCACGAGGAGAATGAGTACAGAGCCGACGGCGATAGCGACGCGCCGTGCCAGGAGGCTCTTGGGTATGGCGGTGCGAAGATAGTTTTCGACGATGATAACCATGCTC
>VYDA01000015.1 GCA_009843665.1 Caldilineaceae bacterium SB0675_bin_29
GTCCCCTTCCAACCCCGCTCACGACCGCAAACTGAAGTATGATCTCTACGCTGAGGCTGGCGTGCAGGAATACTGGATTATCGATCCCCACAATCGGTCAGTCGAGATCCATGACTTGAAGGAAGGAAACTACGAACAGTTCGGAAAATGGAGTGATGGGGCAACCGTCCATTCTGTTGTTTTGAGAGGATTCTCCGTTCCTGTCGATGAGATAATCCCCACATGATCCTGGTGACCGGCGCGGCAGGAAAGACCGGCCGCGCCGTCCTTGAGGCACTGGCCCAGACCGGACAGCCAGCGTGCGCCTGGCTGCGACGTTCCGAGCAAGCCCACGACCTGCCAGCAACTGATACGGTTGTCGGCGATCTGGCGAATGCGCGCCTGTGGAAGGAAGCGTGCCACGGGGTCGATGCGCTCTATCTCATCTGCCCCAATATGTATCCCCGCGAGCTTGAGGTCGGCCGTATGGCGATGGAGGCTGCACGAACGGCCGGTGTCAAGCGCTTCGTCTACCATTCGGTACTTCACCCGCAGACAGAAGAGATGCCCCATCACTGGCAGAAGCTGCGCGTGGAAGAGGAGATCTTTCGCAGCGGCCTGCCATTCACAATTCTCCAGCCCTGCGCGTACATGCAAAATGTTGTTGCCTACCTGGATGACATTGTGATGAAGGGCAGATATGTAGTACCCTACAATATTCGGGCTCGATTTGCGCTTGTTGACCTGGCTGACGTTGCCCTGGCAGCTGCACGCATACTGACCGAAGCCGGCCATGAAGGAGCGATTTACGAGCTGGCCGGGCCCGCGAATCTCTCCTCCGAGGAAATAGCCCAGGCTTTTGCCCACCGATTGCAGCGACCGGTTGAAGCTGTTGAAAGATCAGTAGAGAGATGGGAAAGCTCCGCAAATGCCGGCGGAATGCCTTCCGAGACGATAGGATATCTGGCCGCGATGTTTCGATATTACGAACGCTACGGACTGATAGGAAACGGCAATGTCCTGGGCTGGCTGCTGGGCCGCTGTCCGACATCATTTGCTCAATTCGTGACGCGGGTCGTTCCTGTTTGACGATGACCTTGTAACAGCCCGGCTGGCTTGCATCCCGGTATCAGGCGCAAGCGACACCTGTCCAGAGATTTGCCATGAGATTCATCCTGTCCACCGGATCCCTGTATAACTACAGCGTCGACCGCGTCTTTGCCCTGGCGGCTGAAGCCGGCTTCGACGGTATCGAGATGCTCATCGATCATCGCTGGGACACACGCCAGGCCGACTACCTGCAACACTTGATGGAAAGCCACTCGTTGCCGATCCCGGCCTTCCACAGCCCTTTCAGCCGCAACTGCAGCGGCTGGGGCGAGACAGAGTACGGCGCCATCGCCCGCACCGCCGAACTGGCATACGAGCTTGGCGCGCAGGTTGTAGTCCACCACCTCCCCATGCGCTTTGGATATGCGTTTCTGCAGGCCGCGGGGCGCAATCTGTTGCTGCCGAATCCATTCGATTCCGGCCGCCAATACGCGACCTGGCTTTCTGAGGGTTACGCTGCGCTTCAAACCTCTACCGACGTATTGCTTTGCATTGAAAACCTGCCGGCCGTCCGCTTTCTGGGCCGGCGCGTCAACCCGGCGCGTTGGAACGCGCATAGCCGCAAGACACTCGACGACATCGCTCGCTTTCCTCACATAACCTTGGACACGACCCACCTAGGCACCTGGGGGCTTGACCCGCTGGAGGCTTACGACCGCTGGGGGCAGCGCGTGAAGCACGTGCATCTGAGCAACTTCGACGGCAGCGAACACCGCCGTCCCGAGGACGGCTCGCTGCGGCTCGGCGCACTATTGTCTCGCATGGCCGCGGACGGATACTCATACTCCATTTCGCTAGAATTGCAACCCGATGCCCTGGAGGCGGGCGCGCCTGACAGTCGAATCGTGGACCTATTGCGAGGCAGCCTGTATTTCTGCCGGAAGGCTGTCGGGTAAGCAAAAAGAGCAGCCCTACACGGCTGCTCTTGAAGTATCAAGCGGTCAAGTCTGGTTCTCATTCCATGGGATAGCGCAGCCCCCAATCCTCGCGCAGTCCGTCCATCAGACGCATGATAGCCCGCGACTCGTCGTGGGGCAGCAGTTCGTGTTCGGTAAGACCTTCTCGCAGGCAGCGGCCGCATTCGACGGCCTGATAGTTCCAACCATTGCCGATAATATCCGGGCGCACCGTCTCAGGTTCATATCCATCGCGACTGATCGTGAAACCGGAAGGAGCCCACCAGCGCGCGTCGGCGCGAATCTCCCCTTGTGTTCCACTTATGAGCAGGGAATGGGGTGTGTTGGCTCGAACGGCCGTGGACATTACAGCCAGCGCACCGTCCTCATATTGGAAGAGCATGCCGGCCAACTCGTCGACGCCGGTCTCGCCCAAGTGCGCAAAGGACGCGATTCGGGCAGGTCCCCCCAGCAGGTGATGGACCAACGAAATCGGATACACGCCAATGTCCAGTAAGGCGCCGCCGCCCAAGTCCGGGTTGAAGGCGCGGCTTGCCGGATTAACTGGTGCGCGATAGCAGAAGTCTCCTTGAAAGAGGCGAATGTCGCCAATCTGCCCTTCTTCGATGCGACGAACCATGTCACGGATGTGGGGTAGGAATCGCGTCCACATTGCCTCCATCAGGAAAATGCCGTGGGCGCGGGCGCAGTCGATCATATCCTGTGCTTCAGCGCTATTGATGGCGAAGGGTTTCTCGCACAGCACGGCCTTGCCGGCGTTCAAGCAGCTAATCGTATTCTCTTTGTGCAAGGTGTGAGGGGTGGCGATATAGATGATATCGACATCAGGGTCGGCGGCAAGCGCGTCGTAAGAGGGATGCCGGTTCGGGATTGCGAACCTGTCGGCAAACTCGTCTGCAGTGTGCTGGGCACGCGAACCCACGGCGACGATTTCGGCATCCGATTCGGCGGCAAGCCCGGTTGCAAAGTCTCCGGCGATGCGTCCGGTACCCAGAATACCCCATCGAATTTTGTCCATATTCTTAAACTCCAGATTTTTTTTGTATAAGGTCGGAACAGTGGGGGAAGTTAAACCCGACTCCCGCAGACTGTCAACCGCCTGGGCCTATGTTATAATGGTCGCGCTTGCAGGGGTACGT
>VYDA01000219.1 GCA_009843665.1 Caldilineaceae bacterium SB0675_bin_29
TCTCGTCGAGGGCGAGGGCGTTGCCGCCTTCTTCGCTGCCGGCTGCGCCGCCTTCGCTACCTTCACTACCGCCCTCACCTCCGCTCTCACCTCCGCTGCCGTGTTCGCCGCTGCCTTCTCCTCCGCTCTCGCTACCTTCACCGCGGCTTTCCGTAACGTTGCCTGCACTCTGGTCGGCACTGCTTTGTCCCCTCCGTGAACAGCCGACGGCTACCATCATCGTGACAATCAGTACCAGTATCGCCAGCGTCTGCGCCATTCTCAACTTCGTTCCCTTGCCTCTCATTTTTTCACCTCGTTTCACTATGGTCATTTGAGGGCTTGTCCCTCATACACTGCCTATGATAAAGGCGAAATGTGTCGCAAATATGTCAGATCGGGGCAAATCTAAAACTGATCTTTAAGGAACCGCGGGTGTTCTATCAGGGCTTTCACCAGGAGGGCAGGTTAGTGTACGCTAGAGTGGCGGCTAGAAAACGGCAGTAGATCGGATTCTCTGTCAGCAAACCGGTCCACTCTACCTTGCACCAACCCGGCTTTATGTTTGGGGAACACGGCCAGCGGCGTTCCGGGTCGGGGTGAATCTTGCGCACAGAGTGAAGGTGGGTCCAGCGCCTGAGGCGAGCCGGGAACGAGCTTGGAAGGTTTTAGAGAATTCGATTGGGCTGGACAGGTCATCAGGATTTTTGTGCAGATGGATGCGGCGCCTCATTGAGGCAGCGCATCCGAGCCGGGGTTTTATGAGGGCAGGCGATGCGGGGCATGGTGTTGATCGTTGAAGACGATACGAGGATTGCGAACTGGGTCAAGGTATATTTCGAACGGGCCGGGTTCAGCGCTGAGGTTACGCATGACGGTGAATCCGGCCTGGAACTGGCGCGCACCCTCCTACCTGACCTGATCATCCTCGATCTGATGCTTCCGCGCCTCGATGGGGTGGAGCTGTGCCGGATTCTGCGGCGAGAGTCGGACGTTCCGCTCATCATGCTGACGGCCCGAGAAGCCCAGGACGATCGGATCATCGGACTGGAGAGCGGCGCCGACGATTACATAGTCAAGCCCTTCGCTCCGGAGGAGGTCATCGCGCGCGCGGACGCCGTACTGCGCCGCGTCAAGGGCAGAGTCCAGCAGGTCATGACGCACAACAACATCACGCTGAACGAGACCACGCGCAGCGTGACGATGGATGGTGAGCCGGTCCCCCTGAGTCAGGCGCAAATCGATCTGCTCTCAGCATTCATGCGCCATCCCAACCAGGTGCTGACGCGTGATCAGCTGATCGAGTTGGCTTTCGACAACGATTTCGAGGGGTTCGACCGCGCCATTGACAACCAGATCGCCCGCCTGCGGAAGCAGATCAGCCAGGGCCGCAACCGGCCGATTGAGACCGTTTACGGCGCCGGCTACAGGTTTGTAGTGGAGGAGCCGTGATGTCGCTGCGCTGGCGAATCCTGGGTTCGAACGCTGTCGTTATCCTCCTTACGGTGCTGATTGGTGTTGGCGTGGTCTATTTTGGGACCGAATCCAGTCTGGGCGTGTTCGTAGACCGGATTGGCGGCGAGGAGGCGAGCCGGCTGGCGCGGAGTCTGAGCCGGGCGTATACGGCTGCCGGCGGTTGGGATACGGTGGAAAGATCGCTGTCCGAGGCCGGATACAGCTACAGTGAAGCACCGCACGAGGAGGGGTCTGGAGAAGGTGTAGGTGAGGGCGGCGAGCGCTTTCACCAGGACTCGGTACGGGTCGTTGTCTCGAGCGTCGACGGGCGGGTGGTGAAGGACAACCTGTCCCAGTTGACAGTGGGCACAGATGTGCCCGATTTGGATGGGTACCGGGAGACGGTGTTCGATCTGGCTACGAACAGCCCCGTCGGCCATGTCTATGTGGATGTAAACGGCAATTTTCTTTCGACAGAGTCGCACGGCTTTCTGAGCACGTTGCTGTACATCATCGCAGTTGGCGGCGTGCTGACGATCGGGGTTGCGATCCTGCTGGCGGCCTGGTTGTCAAGGCGGATTACGTCGCCTGTGACGGCGTTGACGGAGGCGACACAGGCGATCGCGCAGGGGGACACGACACGGCTCCCGGTCACGTCTGAAGACGAGTTGGGACGGATGAGTGCGGCATTCAACCGAATGAGCTCGACCCTGGAGACACAGCGGGCTCTGCGCAGGCGGTTGATCAACGATGTTTCGCATGAACTGAATACCCCCTTGAGCGTGATACAACTGGAGGCAACAGGCCTGCGCGACGGGCTGCAGACGCCTGAGGGCGCGTCCGACCACATCATTCAGGAGGTGGAGAGGCTGCGCGGTCTGGTCACGGATCTGAACTGGCTGGCGGAGACGGACCATGGCGAGTTGCAACTCACTCTTGAAGCGTGTTCGCTCAACGAGTTGCTTGCCGCGGAGGTGGAGCGCTGGCAACCGCAAGCGCAGGCGCGGCAGGTCGCCTTGTCGCTTGAGGCCGATGCCGACCTTCCGGAAATGACACTGGACGGGATGCGCATAGGGCAGGCGCTGGGCAACGTACTGAACAACGCCATCCGTTGCAGTGAGGCGAACGGGCGCGTCGTGGTCAGGGCGATGTTGGAAGGCGAAGGGGCAGTGGCTGTTACAGTGACTGATGATGGGATCGGCATCGAAGCGGACGATCTGCCTAACGTCTTCGAGCGTTTCTACCGTACCGACCAGTCTCACCGTCACGGGATAGGCGGCACAGGTCTGGGACTGGCGATTGCGCGGGCGATGGCGGAAGCGCATGGGGGTACAGCTGCCATAAATAGCGACGGGCCTGGGCAGGGCGCCGCAGTGACTCTTAAACTTCCCCTGGAAAGGTGAGTGAAGAGCGCCCACAAGTGCCGCCCTTTTGAGGTAAGGCGCTACAACTTCATCACTGATGTTGCTCCTGGGAGTTACTCTTGCCTTTCTCCTCACTTCGCAACGACTAAGCCTCATTCAGTGAGCGACACCCCACGAGGCGAGCGAACTCTCCCCTCTCCTCACTCCTCTCAATGCCAATCACCCATCAATCTGTGCTTTCACTGACCACTGACCACTGATCACTGATCACTGACTACTGACCACTGCTTTTCTGGGCGGTCGGGCCTATTCGGCCCTCCCTTGTGCGGGGGCGCCCCCCCCCC
>VYDA01000005.1 GCA_009843665.1 Caldilineaceae bacterium SB0675_bin_29
CAGGTACATATTTCCGAAATCTCAGAACCGGAACCCTTCCCCGCGGCGGAAGTGACGCCTGCCTCCCTTGGCTGACCTCTGCGGCCGTCAGACAGGCCCCGCAAGTCCCATATTCACCCGCGAATGACAGCCCATCCTGCCCACGACGACCTCGTCCGCACAGTGCGCTCCTGGTATATCTGCGACTTTCCAGCTCTGGGCAAGGTCGTGGCCCGCCGCCGCTTCGGCTACTTCAGCCGCATCCAACAGACCGACTTCTGTGACATCCACATTCTGGAACCCTTCGACCCCGCAGAGGTGCCCGCATTCATCGCCGATGTACGCGCATTCTATGGCCGGCGCCGCGTCCTCATCTTCACCCACGGCCAGGCCGTCGACACGCGGCTGTCCCACGCGCTGAAACTGGCCGGCTGCGCCCGCGGCGCCGGCATCCTCTACCTCGCCCATGTAAAATCGGGCCTGTCGCCCAAGGCTGAGTCAGGCCCTGGACGCATCGAGCCGGTTACGCCCGGCAATCTCCGCGACTATTCAGTTACAAAGCTGAAGGGGTTTGCCGGCAGCGAAGAGGAGCCGGATCCCGCTGCCGTAGAGGCTGATATGGCAGTCCGCCGTGCAGAACTGGATGCCGGTGGGGCCTTCCTCATCGCCCGTTTGGGCGACGAAGCCGCCGCCATCATCGGTTGGTACGAGGGCACCGACCGCTACATCTTTAACCTGGCAACGCGCGCGCCCTTCCGCAATCGGGGCATCGCACGCCAACTGCTCTCCCGCGTGCTCGCAGACACCTACGCCCTGAACAAACGATCGCTTCTGATCAACACAGACCCGGCCGATACGCCGGTGCAGTTCTACCGCCGTATCGGCTTCGTCGATGAAATCTACTGGATGCGAAAGTGGCTCTGGGAGGGCTCTTCTTCTCGATAACAGACTGCCGGCCGCCTGCCGTCATCTGTATCACCGGGGTAGAGGCAACTCGGTGTATTCCAGGTTGCCCAGGTCCGTCGTTTCACCGTCTGTAATCTCAAAGAGGATGGGGTTGAGGGTACCTTCCTGGTACAACAGGAAGGAACTTATCACGATGTCCAGAATGAGGCCGTACCGCCCCGACGCAAGCCCCTCGAACACGAAACGGCCGCTGGCATCCGTATAAGCAACCGGCGCCGCCGATGGGTCGTACGCGACCACCCGCTCCGTGCCCTCGTCATCACTCAACGTCCCGCCGAGCGCCAGCTTGACGTCCGCCACCGGCTGCAGGCCCTCCTCCGTCCGCAAAAGGAGCACACCGGTCAGAGCGCCGCTGCCAGCCGCGGCCCCGGGCGAGGAATCTGTCGAACTCTCTGACGATAGGCTGTCTGTACGTCCGCCTTCCGCCGCGTTGAACCGTTCGAGTGGTACGTATGGCGAACTCTGCGCCGTGCCGGGGGCCCCGTCGCCTCCCCTGCATCCCAAAAGCAGGAGAACCGCAACCAGTATGACAGCCTGACGTTTCATTAGCCGTTCCTGCAACCAGCGTTGAAACGCGTTCCCTCACCCTCTTCCGCTACTGATTGATCGCCTCGTACACCTGGAACTGGTCGTCCGTGGCGCCGGTCTTCAACTGGTTTACCACCCCGACGATCTTGGCGCCGGCTGCCGTTGCCCTGCAGGTGGCGCTGCCCACATAGCCGTCCTGTATCTTGTTCGCCTGCAGGTCCGTCAAAGTCTCATTCGGTTGCAATGTCCCCGTGACCGTGTAGGTCGTGTCCGTGAAACTGCACTCTATCGCGGTCTCAGCCGGCCCTACGTTCATCACATTGATGCTCGTGAAAAAGCCGGAGTTGCGGTCGTTGATAGCCGGCATGCGCACAGCGCTCGTTGCATCGTCCGGATCAAAACTGCCGTAGGACGCGAACTGGGTTAAAGGAGTACCCCCCGAACGCTGGCTGATCACCGCCGCCAGTGGCTGGCTGCCGCTGTTCGAGGATACATAGCCGGATCCGATGAACCTCTCACCGCCCGAGCAGGAGGAATTGGCGCCGCTCTCAAACGCCCCCTTCGCAAAGGTGACCGTCTGCCCGGCAGCGATCGTCTGCGTTTCCGTGCACGCGCTGCCCGCCGCCGAAGGCTGGTACGACACCGTGACAATCGTATCCGCGTCGCCCGTATTCTGTATCTGAATATCGGTGTTGATGCCGTTATTGTTGGCGTTCACCAGGGGAATCGCCGGATTGACAGCGCCGCTGGCAAAGCCGTTGTAGGCCGCCATCGACGCCGAATCCTCCAGAAACGCCACAACCACGACAGGCTCGTCGCTCGTCACCTTGGCCGAGAAGAGACTGCTCGTATGCGGCTCCTGTTTCTGATAGAAATTATGCGATGCATAGGCCGCCAGCGTGAAGTTCGTCGTGATGCCGTCACTGTAGTTCACCGTTATATTCGTTGACGACGGGTTGGGATTCTGCAGAGCAAACCAGCTGTTGAAGCCATTACTGTTCGCCATGAGTAAGGGCAGGTAAACGGTTGTGCTGCCCTGACTCTCCCCTACGTACGTTCCGCCCGCGCTGAGCGCGCTGTTCATCATGTTGCTCAGCGCTGCGACAGGCTGATCCGATGAGATCACAACCGATCCGCTGAACCCCTCATTCACCGGCAGTGTGAAATAGATCTTTGATCGGTCGCGCTCGATGATATCGGTGAGCGTCTTCTCCAGGCTGCCGTCCTGCCTGTAAAAGGCCAGGATGATATTGGCAGTCGATTCACTCATGTTGTAGGTCTGAATCGTAGACTTGTAGCCGGGAAACTGCCCCTGGGCAAAAGTGCTTGAGTAGCCTATGACGAAAGCCAATACCAGTGCCAGTCCAACTGTGACAATGGCAAAGCGCTGTTTCCGTTTCATATCTCTGCAGGGCTCCTTCCACAAAACGTAGCGCACCGCGCCGCAAAATCAGGGGACTGATCTTTCATTATAGTATTTCAGTGTATTGTAACAAAGTCGCGCCGTCAACAGGGGTGCGTCCCAAAATGGGGGGCGAACTTTCCCATGCCTCCGAAAGCAGCGGAGCCACACCCATCTCGCGCTCAACCCTGAGTCAGAGGTAGCGCCTTCTCTGACCACGGACCACTAACCACTGACCACCGCAGTTTGGGCGGTCGGGCCTATTCG
>VYDA01000223.1:0-9212 GCA_009843665.1 Caldilineaceae bacterium SB0675_bin_29
CCGGGGGATTGGGCGGGGCATTGCGCTGGCGCTGGCGGAGAGAGGATGGTCGCTGGTGATCAACTATCGGGGCAATGCGGCGACGGCAAATGAGACCGCTGGGATGGTGCGGGAGGCGGGCGGCGCCGCGCTTGTGGTGCAGGCTGATATCGGCTCGGCGGCGGACCGGGCGCGGCTGGTGCAGGCGGCGCTGGACGAGTTCAGACGCATCGATCTGCTGGTGAATAACGCCGGCATGGGGCCGCGTACGCGTATGGACATTCTGGAGACGACGGAAGAGTCGTACGACGAGGTGATGAACGTCAATCTGAAAGGGCCTTTCTTCCTCAGCCAGTTGGTGGCGCGGACGATGCTGGAGCAGCTGGAAGCCGAGCCGGCGGAGTCCGATGGCGGCAGACCACAGATCATCAATATCGGCTCGATCAGCGCTTACACGAGCAGCCCGGCGCGCGGCGAGTACTGTATCTCCAAGGCCGGTGTCGGCATGATGACGCTGCTGTTCGCGGACCGGCTGGCGGAGAGCGGTATCAACGTCGTCGAGGTGCGCCCGGGGATCGTCGAGACCGATATGACGAGCACGGTAAAGGAGAAGTACGACAAGCTGATCGGCGACGGCCTGACGCCGATACGCCGTTGGGGGCAGCCAGAGGACGTGGGCAAAGCGGTGGCGGCGCTGGCGGAAGGGCTGTTCCCCTTCTCGACCGGCGCGGTGCTGGATGTTGACGGCGGCTTTCATATGCACCGGTTGTGAACGGCAGTAGTCAGTAGTCAGTAGTCAGGGGAGAGTGTAAGGGATGAAACTGATCGTTTTCAGCAAGATGCTCCAGGAAAAGAGTATTGCCGAGTTGATTGAGTTGGCGCAGAAGCACGGTTACGACGGCTATGACCTGGCGGTGCGGCCCGGTCATCCGGTCAACCCGGACAATGCGGCTGAGGCGCTGCCGCAGGCACAGGCGCAGATGGAGCAGGCCGGGCTGCAGATCGGCATGGTTACGGGCAACTTCGATCTACTGACGGCCGACCATCCTTTGGCGGAGCCGCTGTTGGCGGCGATGGACAGCGCGGACGTGCGGCTGCTGAAGCTGGGCTATTTCAGGTTCGAGCCGCAGACGATGGACTACTGGGAGCAGGTGGAGAAGGTGCGGCGGGCCTTCGCGGCCTGGGAAAGACTGGCCAGTATCTACAACGTCAAGATCTGCTATCATACGCACTCCGCCTACTGTATGGGTCTCAACGCGGCCGCGCTGATGCACCTGCTGCGCGACTTCGACCCCGCCTATTTGGGCGCGTATCTCGACCCCGGTCACTTCGCGGTCGACGGCGAACCGTTCGACTTCGGCTTGGCGATGGCGCGCGAGCATCTGAGTATCCTCTCGCTGAAGGATGTCCTCGTCGAGCGTGTTGAGAAGAACGGCCACGGCGCGGCCAAACCGCGCTGGGTGGATGCCGGCGATGGGATTGTCGACTGGACGGCGGTATTCGGTGAATTGCGCCGGATTGGGTATGACGGTTTCCTGTCGATTCACTGCGAGTATGACATTGAGGAAGGCGCGGACTGGTTCGAGACCTTCGTTCGTGAGGTGGCGTTTTTCCGTAGGATGAGAGATTCAGTTTAATTTTGACGTATAACACCTGAAAGGATCACACCTTTGCCTTATCCCTACCCTCTCGTATTCAGTACACTTGGCTCGCCGGGCTGGTCATTGGAACGGGCCGCGGAGCAGGCGGTCGCCGACGGTTACGCCGGGCTGGAAGTTCGTATTCTGGACGGCCAGGTAATTCCGCCGGACCTGCCAGATGAGCGCCGCGCCGCTATCTGCAGCCTGATGAAGCAGCACGGGCTGGTCATAGCCGGCATCGGCGCGTCCACGCGCTTCTCGTCGCCGGACGCGGACGACCGCGCCAAGCATCTGGCCGACCTGCGCGGCTACCTGGCGCTGGCGAGCGACCTGGAGGTGCCGATCGTGCGCACTTTCGGCGGCGGCCCGTCCGAGGGCCAGACGATGGAGGACGTCATCGATCTCGTCGCCGCCAGCCTGGCGGAGGCCGCGCCGGACGCAGAGCGGCACGGCGTCACCATCTGCCTGGAGACCCACGACGCTTTCTGCCGCGGGCAGGAGGTGGCGGGCGTGTTGGACCAGGTGGATTCGCCGTGGGTCAAAGCGGTCTGGGACGTGCATCATCCCTTCCGGATGGGTGAATTGACCGGGGATACGTGGAACTATATCGGCTCACGCCTGGCCCATGTCCACATGAAGGATGCACTGCGCCGGGAGGACGGCAGCTGGGAGTTGAAGCTGATGGGTGAGGGCGAGGTCCCCTGCCGGGAGATACTTCACCTGCTGGCGGCGAAGGGCTACGACGGCTATATCTGCGCCGAGTGGGAGAAGGCGTGGCACCCTGAGGTCGAGGAGCCGGAGATCGCCATTCCCCAGCATGCACGGGTTCTGCGTGAGTGGATGGCGGAGTGAGTTTTTAGTTGTCAGTTTCTAGTTTTTAGTGACGGCGTCTCTTGGAGTTGGGTGCGGTCGGGGACAGCCGGAGCCGAGGGTTGTGAGCGGCGGGTGAGTGGGGTTGCGATGGGTACTAAGAGGCCGAAGGGGCTGTACCTGCTGGGGGAGAGTGCCTTTGCCCGCATTTACGGGGAAGACACGCGTCGGGATATTGAGGCGGAGGTGGCGATTGTCGGGCCGTTGCAGACGCCGGAGTCGATCGCGGCGGACGCTTCGGCGCTGGCGGATGTCTCGCTGATTTTCTCCGGTTGGGGTATGGCGCGTGTGGATGAGGTTTTCCTCGACGCGGCGCCCAATCTGGAGGCGATCTTCTACGCTGCGGGGACGGTCCGCTACTTTGTGACCGATGCGCTGTGGGAGCGGGGCGTGCGACTGACCAGCGGTTATGGCGCCAATGCCGAATTTGTGGCGCCGTACACGCTGGCGCAGATCATTCTCAGCCTGAAACGGGTCTGGCACTTTGCCAACAAGCTCCGCAGCGAAGCGGGCTATGACCCGTTTGCAAAGGAGCCGCTTCCCGGCCTCTACACCGGCGTCGTCGGCCTGATCTCGCTGGGCCAGGTTGGGCTCCGGGTTGCGCGCCTGCTGCAAGAGACGCTGCCGGCAGTGCGCGTTCTGGCTTACGACCCGTTTCTGACACCTGTTTTGGCCGCGGAACTGGGCGTGGAGCCGGTGGGGCTGGAGGAGTTGTTCCGCAGTTGTGACGTGGTCTCGCTGCATACGCCCTGGCTGCCGGAGACGGTCGGCATGATTACGGGCGCGCACCTGGCCTCGATGGAAGAGGGCGCGGCGTTCATCAACACGGCGCGCGGCGCGGTCGTGAACGAGCCGGAGATGATCGCGGTGCTGCAGCAGCGTCCGGACCTGTTTGCCCTGCTGGATGTCACGTACCCGGAGCCGCCTGCTGCCGGGTCGCCCCTCTACAGCCTGCCCAACGTGCTTCTCACTCCCCATATCGCCGGCGCGCACAACACCGAATGCCTGCTAATGGGCCGTACAATGGTGACCGAGCTGGCCCGCTTTCTGGCGGGTGAACGCATGGAATTCGAGGTCACGCAGGAGATGCTACCGCTGCTGGCCTGATGCGGACCATCTTCTGGTTGCTTGGGCATCCTGCCCGCGCAGTCTCCGTCCCCGACAGGATCACCTATGTTTTTGCCCGGACTCGTCTCCATAACTTTTCGCCAACTCTCTGTGGAGGAGATCATCGCCCTGGTGACGCAGGCCGGCCTGGCCGCGGTTGAATGGGGTGGGGATATCCACGTTCCGCACGGGGATGAGGCGCAGGCGCGTACGGTCGCTCGCATGGGTGCGGACGCCGGTCTGGACGTTGCGGCCTATGGCTCCTACTACCGTGTCGGCCACCCCGAGACCGGACCGTTCGAAGCGGTGCTGGCCTCGGCGGTGGCGCTGGGCGCGCCGCAGATACGCGTATGGCCCGGAAACCAGGGCAGTGACGAGGCGGACGAGGCCTACTTTCAGACGGTGGTGGAGGACAGCCGCCGCATCGCCGACCTGGCCCAGGGTGAAGGAGTTGGCATCGTCTACGAGTTCCACGGCAATACGCTCACCGACACGAACGCGGCGGCCTTGCGTCTCCTGCAGAGCGTAGACCATGCCAATGTGCGCTCGCTGTGGCAGCCGCCCCGCTTCGCCGCGCGCGGCGACAACCTCGGCGGATTGGAGATGGTGCGGCCCTGGCTGGAACATCTGCATGTCTTCCACTGGCATCTGCAGACGGGAGAGCGCCGTCCCCTGGCAGAGGGCGAAGATCTGTGGCGGGACTATCTGGCGCAGGCGGGGGATTCCGAGCGCACGCGTTATGCGCTGCTGGAGTTCGTGGAGGATGACGCGCCGAAGGCTTTCCTGCGCGATGCGGCGACGCTACTGCAGTGGGTTAGCCATCCTCCCGCCGCGAGCAACTGACTACGCCTCTCTGACCCCGACCCATGGCCCAAGTCCGCCAGCAGACCCCTACGGACCCGGATGGTTCTGACGCTGTCCTCGTACTCACGGTCCGTCCCTGGGCGCCGGCCGCGGTCAATCAGCATGTGCGCCTGGTACTGGGGGATGCCGAGTGCGCGGCGACTGACGCGGTCTGGGTGGAGATCGGCTATGGGCTAGAGGGGGCGCCGCTGACGTATCTGCGGCACATTCTGCAGGTTGACGGCTGGCGCTTAGCCGAAACGATCGAACAGTTGATCAAAGGCGAGACCCCCTACGCGACCTGGCGCAGCAGTTGCCCGCCGGCGCTGCTGATGGCGCGCGCTGGGGACGCCGACGTGCTGGGCAACCCGACCTATCAGGTGACGCTGCAGCTGACCGTCAGCGGGCTCACCGACGGCGGCCCTCGGGACGGGTCCGCCATCACCTTCGCTCTGGACCGAGTCAGCGGTGATGAACTTGCGCGCTTCGGCGAGGCATTCGACCAGGAGTTGCAACAGGCGCTGGAATACCAATTGCCAGCCACCACACCGACTGGTCCAGCCACGCCGCCGTACGGCCTGGAGGTGAATACGTTCAGCAGCCGCGTCAACGCGGCGGCCTATGACGCGCTCGGCAGCGACTACAGCCATGACTATCTGGCTGAACCGTTTTTCCGCGAGGCGTTTGAGGGCTGGCTGGGGATGCTGCCCGCCGGTGGCCGGACACTGGAGATCGGTTGCGGGCACGGCATACCGATCGCGGCTACACTGGCAGCCGCGGGACAACGCGTAACCGGCATCGACCCGTCGGCGCAGATGATCGCCGAGGCCCGGTTGGCTGTGCCGGGGCATGATTTTCGGCAGTTGGCGCTGGTGGAGTTGGAGGAAACGGATGCTTTCGAGGGGGCCTGTTGCTTCTTTTCGCTGCTGTGTATGGACCCGATCGAGTTGCGGATTGGTCTAGCGCGGCTGCATAGGGCGCTGAAAGCGGGTGCGCCGCTGCTGATCGTTTCCGGTGTGCCGGACCTGTTCACGCGTACGTCGCCGCTGCGCAGCGTACAGGGGCGGACTACGTGGGAGTGGCCGTACGATCACGAGGACATGGCCGCCGTTCTGACCGCGGGCGGGCAGTGGCAGGTCGGGGCGCCGGCGCTGCGGTTTTACGATACGGATACGCTCGAACAGATCGAGGCGGCCTCGCTGGACCAGCTGGCGGCTGATGCTCGCTATCTACCGGGCGCAGAGATGTCCGATCCGCTGGCGTTTGCAACCGGCAAACGGACTGTCAAGGGTGTATACGCGCTCGTTGCGCGCCGAACAGCGGTAGATTCAGACTAGTGGTCGCGGAATAGCCGGATCGTTAGAGAGATGAATCGGCAGCTTCTTGCCAAACCCTGCCTTTATACAACACCTCTTGAATACAAACAGGGCCTCCCTCAGCCCGCGTCCACGCCGAACGAGCCGCGGACCGCGATTTTGAAGGCCGTCTTGCCGTCCAACTCGTAGCCACCGTCGAGGGCGTCGAAGCCTTCGGCGACGCGCTCAAGAGGCAGGACATGGCTGATTACGGCGCTGAAGTCGACGTCGCTGCTCTGCAGGACCGCTACCGCGCGCGTGAAGTGGTGGTAGCGGCTGCCCCAGACGCCTTCGAGGCGCAGATTGGGGCGCAGGAAGTGCCGGTGGGGGTTTACCTCGATCGTGCCGACGTCGACAAAATGGCCGACCTCGACGAAGACGCCGTCCTCTTTGACGAGCTCCAGCCCTTCGGGGAAGGCTGGCAGGAAGCCGGCAGCCTCGATGACCACGTCGGCGCCGGCGCGGCCCGGGGTCATCCCAAGCGCCATCTCCCGGCGCTCGTCGGCGTCGGGCACGGCCATGATGTCGATTGTCTCGTGCGCGCCCAGTTTGCGGGCAAGCTCCAGGCGGCCGGCAGGGCCGCCGATGACGATCAGGCGGCCCGCGCCGCTGATTTTGGCCGCGATCAGGCACATCATGCCGATGGGTCCGGCCCCCTGGACGATGACGGTGTCGCCGATCTTGACGTCGCCGCGCAGCGCGCTATGGACGCCGACTGTGAACGGTTCGGCGAGGACGCCCACCTGCGGGGGCGCATCCAACTTGATCATGCAGGATTCCGGGTCGGACAGATAGATGTAGTCGGCGAAACCGCCGCTGAAAGGCTCGTCAGCGGTGCGGTAACCGTAGATCATGCCGCTGTTGCGGGGATGAAAGACGACCCGGTCGCCCTCTCTGACCGGGGTGCCGTTGAAGTCGGTGGTCAGGCCTCTGCCCAGGGCTTCGATGATGCCGACGTTTTCATGGCCCAGCATCGTTGCAGACTCGATCCCCTTCTGCCAGTTATGAATATCGGTGCCGCAGATGCCGCATAGCTCCTGCCGCAGCAGAACCGTACCGGGCGCGGGGTCGGGCACAGTGTATTCGCCCATGCTGAACTGTTGTCCTTCTGTGGAAACTGCCAGTCCTACCCGTGTCATCGTTATCTCCTTAAAGGTTCAATCTGTACTCAGCGCAAAGACCCGCGACCGGGCGACCCGGTCCAGCCCCGTTACCATTGACCGCAGCGGGAACGAGCAGTGGAAACTGCTGCGCAATCACGCGGCCGCGTTCCGGAGGTTGGCGCGTAATAGCGCTCAGGAGGCACCAAAGGCCCCCCGCACCGCTATCTTGAAAGCCGTCTTTCCGTCGAGCATATAGCTGCTGTCGAGTGCGCCGAAACCTTCCTGCACCCGTTCCAGGGGCAGGACATGGCTGATCACGGAAGCGAAGTCGATCCCGGCGCTTTCCATGACCGCTACCGCGCGCACGAAGTGATTGAAGTTGCTGCCTCGAACGCCTTCCAGCCGCAGGTTGGGACGCAGAAAGTGCCGGTGCGGGTTTACCTTGATCGTGCCGACATCCACGTAGTGGCCGACCTCGACAAAGACGCCGTCCTCCTTTACCAGTTCCAACCCTTCGGGGAAGGCAGGCAGGAATCCTGCCGCCTCCATCACCACATCGGCGCCGGCGCGGCCCGGCGTCATCTTCAACGCCATCTCCCTGCGCTCCTGGGCGTCGGGCACGGCCATGATGTCGATTGTCTCGTGCGCGCCCAGCTTGCGGGCAAGCTGCAGGCGGCCGGCAGGACCGCCGATGACGATCAGGCGGCCCGCGCCGCTTACTCTGGCCGCGATCAGGCACATCATGCCGATGGGGCCGGGGCCCTGCACGATGACAGTGTCGCCGATTTTGACTCCGCCGCGCAACGCGGCATGCACGCCGATCGTAAACGGCTCGGCAAAAACGCCCACCTGCGGCGGCGCCTCCGACTTGATTTTTCACGACGCCGCAGCGGACTGGTACATGTTGTCGGCTAACCCGCCGCTGAAGGGTTCGCCGGCGGCGCCGTGACCGGAAGCCATGACGGTGTTGCGGGGATGAAAAACGACACGATCTCCCTCTCTGATCGGGGTGCCATTATAGTCGGTGGTCACGCCTTTGCCGAGGGCGTCGATCACGCCGACGTTTTCGTGTCCCAGCATCGTTGCCCGCTGGATTCCCTTCTGCCAGTTATGCAGGTCGGTGCCGCAGATGCCGCCTAGCTCCTGGCGGAGCAGCACCGTACCGGGCGCGGGGTCGGGCACGGTGTATTCGCCGACGCTGAACTCTTTGCCAACGGTTACAACTGCCTGTCCTGTCCGTGTCATCAAGGACTCTCGTGTGTTTCAGGCGCTCATGGCGATGAGCTGAGGTTGGGCGACCCGCGTCAACTCTTCGACCGTCAGTTGCAGCATGGTCCTGTCGTCGCCGCCGCCAGCGTAGACGAACCCGGGATCCAGGTCCGCGATCGAGCTGTCGAGCAGCACCTGCACGGCCGTGCTATGTCCGAACGGGGGCACGCCGCCGGCCGGGTATCCGAGCATCTGCAGTACGACGTCGGGCGAGGCCAGCTTGATGCGCTTGATGCCCACGCCGTGCAGGTCCGCCAGTGGGCGTTTCTCGACGCGGCGCTCGCCGTGGCTGATGACGACGAAGGGGGCCGGCGGCGCCTCCCGGTCGCCCGGTTTTTGGGCCAGGAACAGGAGCGTTTTGAGGATGCGGTCCGGCTCCACGCCGAGGGCTGCGGCGGCGGCGGGAACGGTGGGCGTATCGCCGATTTCACGCAAGAGCTGGGCTTCGATCCCGTTCTCGTCGATGAATCTTTGCAGGTCTTCCGGTGTGCGCATGGGGATGTCCGTCATTCTTGCAGGGCCGCTATTCGATGGTTGAAATGTACCAGTACACCAGGGGATTCGCAAACGGTTCATGGCTAAATCGCCCTGTAAGTGGCGCGCAGCTTGCCGTTGTGATAGCATACTCGGCGACAGTCTTGATGGGCGCCGCGCCCCCCTAACGGCGTGCAAACCGGACCTGGAAATGCCAACCACCTCGATACACGGAACACCCGACTACGCCGAGCTGGATGCGCTGGGGTTGGACCCCTCCGATGTCGTCTATTTTTCGTCGAACATCAACCCGTACGGCCCGCCGGCGTCGGTTGTCGAAGCTGTTCAAGACGAAATCAGCCGCTCCTTCCTGGCGCGCTATCCGGACAGCCGCAGCCAGCGCCTGCGTGAAAAGATCGGCGCTTACCACGGTCTGCCGGCAGACGCGGTGCTGGTGGGGAATGGCACCGCCGACCTGATCTGGCTGCTGGCGCACGCCTATGGATTCCAGCGCCAGGCCGCGATTCTGTCGCCCACCTTCAGCGAGTACGCCGACGGCGTCATCATGGCGG
>VYDA01000223.1:9222-23172 GCA_009843665.1 Caldilineaceae bacterium SB0675_bin_29
ATCTTCCTCTGCCCGGCTGGCACCGTATCAGACGCCGCAGCTATGCGCCGGGCGGCACGACGCTGGCACAGACGCGGCAGGCGTTGGAGACGTCCTCGCCCTGGCTGGTCTTCATCTGCAATCCGAACAACCCCACGGGCGAGTACTTGTCACCGGGCGAATTGCGCTTTCTGTGGGAAGGCGCGCCGAATGCCCTGTGGGTGATCGATGAGGCCTATGCCGAGTTCACCGAAGACCCCTGGAGCGCGGCGCAGTGGGTTATGACGGGAAGAAATGGCAACTCAGGTCGGGCGCGCGGGCCGGGCTGCGTCGTGCTGCGTTCGATGACGAAAGATTTCGCGCTGGGCGGGCTGCGTCTCGGTTACCTGCTGGCAGCGCCACCGATCGTTGAACGGTTACAGGAGATGCAGCCGCCGTGGAGCGTGAACGGCGTTGCTCAGTTGGCCGGACTGGCGGCGCTGGATGAGATGGACTGGCGCGAGGAGACGACGACGCGTCTGCGCAAGGATCTGCGGGACCTGCAGGATGGTCTGCGAGGTTGTGGCTTCGCGCCACTGCCGACGACGGTCAGCTACTTCCTGCTGCCGGTTGGGGATGCCAAGTCGATACGCGACCGGCTGGTCGCTGAGCGGCTGTTTGTGCGCGACTGCACTTCGTTCGGCCTGCCCGAGCATATTCGTATCGCGGCCAGGCCGCCGGAGGAAAACGCCCGCCTTGTGAAAGCCATGGCCCAGATTGATCATCTTCCGACCCGAAAGCGGAATTCAACAGCAGCTAACAACCGTTGATCATTGGCCGCTGGCCAGTGCAGTCATGATTGAAGCCATCACTTTCGACTTCTGGGATACGATTGCCATCGACGATTCGGATGAGCCGAAGCGGGAGGCACTGGGCCTGCCGAGCAAAGCCAATGCGCGCGTCGAACTGTTCGCCAGCCACGTGACCCAGAAGCATCCGGAGATCGCCTACGAGCAGGCGGTGCAGGCGTATCAACACGCCAACGAGAGTTTCCAGCACGCCTGGCACGAGGAGCTGCATACGCCGGGCATCGCCGCGCGCATGTACGACGCTTACGAGTTTCTCGGTTTGCGGCCCGGGCCGGGGCGGTTCTCGCGACTCATGCGCGAGGTGGATGAGCTGGTGCGTGAGATCGAAACGATGGAGGTACGGATCCAACCGGACTTCACGCCGGGCGTACATGCCGCCCTTGACGAACTTTCGCTGCACTACAAGCTGGGCATCATCTCCGACACCATCCACACAACCGGCCGCGGGCTGCGCTATCTTCTGCAACGCCAGGGCCTGCTGCGCTACTTCAACTACATGCTCTTTTCGGACGAAATCGGGGCTTCCAAACCGGAGCCCGACGTCTTCCGGCAGGCCGCACGCGGTCTGGGCGCGGCGCCCTACCAGATTGTCCATATCGGCGACCGCGAGAGCAACGACGTCATCGGCCCCCTGTCGATCGGCATGAACGCCATCCTCTTCACCGGTGTCAAAGACCGCGGCAGCGACGAGACGCAGGCCAATGCCGTCTGCCGCACATACGCCGCGCTGCCCACGATCGTCCGACGCCTCTCGGCCACGATCAGGCCGCTCCAATTCGGTTAGGCATAGTGGAGCCTTCACTGCACCGGGCATACGAAGCTCTGGCCGACCGCTTCGCCGCACACTTTCCCACGCAATTGCAGGGTCCCCGTACGGTCGGCCGCGAAGCGGAATTCCCTGTCGTCGATCAATGCGGCCGCGCCGCCGATATCGACCGGCTGTGGCCCCTACTTCTTGTGGAGGAGACGGGCGAGGGTTCTTCCCTCTCTCCTCTTAAGGTCAAGCGGGATGCCGTCAACACCGACCTGATCGTCGGCCTAGACGGCGGCGCCTACAGCTACGCGCTTGAGGTGGGAAAGGGTACGATCGAGCTCAACGTCGGTCCCTACGCCAACCTTTTTGAACTGGAAAGCGCCTTCCGCACAGCTGTGGAGCGGCTGGTGCGAGCCGCGGCGCAGCTGGGTTGGCGCGTGCTGGGGTATGGCGTGCAGCCGTTGAGCCCGCCTACGCGCGCCCTGCTGTCGCCCAAACAGCGCTACCACGCGCTCGCCGACATCATGGGAGACGACTGGATCTGGTACACCGTGACCGCCAGCGACCAGACACACGTTGATATCTGCCGCGATGAGGCGGTCAGCGTTCTCAATTTCGGTATCTTGATGGCGCCGGTGGTGGTCGCCCTGTGCGCCAATTCGCCGATTGTTGCCGGCGCGCTGACCGGCGACTGTTCCGGACGCGAAGGGCGTATGATCAGTGCTCTCTACGGCGAGCGCCACGGCATGATCGCCCGCCCCTACGCCGACCTTACGGACTTTGTCGCCCGCCTCAGCCGGATGCCCGCTCTGCTGTACCGCGAAGGAGAGCGTTTGCTGCCTGATGGGCGGCCTTTCGCCGAGGTGCTGCGCGCCGATTTTGGAATGACGGGAAGTGAGGGCGCGAATCTCCCGCATGGTTGTTTCGACGCCTTCCTGCTGCACGATCACTATATCTGGCACAGTGCCCGTTTGCGCACCGCCTACGGCACGGTCGAGCTGCGCCCGGCCTGCCAGCAGCCGCCACACGAACTGATGGCCGCGACCGCACTCTATCTGGGGTTGGTGGAGGGTCGCGAGGAGATTACTGATTACATGCAGACAGCGCTCGCGCCGGCTGGTGAGGAGAGAGGGAATCCCCATCCTCTTTCGGAGTGCTGGCCGCGTATGAGACAGTACCACGAAAAGGTAGTGCGCGCCGGCCTGGCCGCGCCCGAGCCGGTGCCCGGGTTCCTGGCCGGTATTCTTGAGCTGGTCGCGGCCGCTCTTCTTCGCCGCGGTTACGGTGAGGAGAGAATGCTCACGCCTTTGTGGCAGCGACTGGAGCAGAGGGAGAACCCGGCGCAGCGCGTGCGGCGGGTCTTTGCGGAGGAGGGATTGGTGGGGCTGATAGAGTTTTCTGATCTGGAAAGTAACTTGTGAGAGAATGTGTTATAGTCGCAGCAAGATGCCTTCTGGACAATAAAACCCGACAGCCAACCTCCACAGATCCTAGAGTCGCTATACTATGCAAACTCGAATACCGGCATGGCAATTGACTTCGCAGATTCTGCCTGGCCATGAACAATTAGACGAACCTTTTCAGTGGTATCGCGGCTGAAAGATTCTTCACCGCAACGGACACAAACCTCAGCTGGGATCCTATCCACAAGCACATATTGCCCATCGATCTGAAAGACTTCGGTCACCAGTTCGTCCCGGCACTCTTTAGCATGACAGACCGCGCAAGTGAACACAGTTACCTCCGTTTCGAATAGTTGCTCCACTCTTCCTCGCTTGGTTCATACAAAGTTACGATTCTAACGAGAATAGTGTCCGCAAGAGAGATCTGAAGATGTAATGGTCTGGCCCCTTGGGTGAATCCCAAAAGTAAACAACTTGGGGAATACTTGTCATCCGGGTACTCCTCTATGATTTCCGCTGTTTCCCCAACTTGAACAATCTCTTGAACACTGATGTTTCTTTCAACTGCGCGTTTCAAGGCATGGCGTGTAAAGTCGAATTCACCTGCGGACAGTTGAAGGCGAACTTGTGCGAGTGATTTCACGATTAGCTCGATTGCACAAGAAAAGAGCCTGTCATTCCACGCGCTGTCGGTGGACAACGTAGATCGTGATAGTGAATTACGACGAAAGAAAACAGATCTAATCTGTTCACCCGGCTATCCAGACTCTCAGAAGCTTTAGTCTGCTCTCTCAATCGACGCGAAATCTCAATTCACAGAAACGTGGTAAGCGTGTTTACTCTCTGTGAGCACCTCGATTGGACCGCCCAAAACCGACTAGCGCCCTCCGAGCAGCTGACCAAAATCGACGTTGGTGCCGCCGCTGGCCCCCTTGCCGCCGACCTGGGGCATATACTGGGCTATCTTCTGGGCCAGTTTATCCATGGGCATGGTCTGCAGGTAGGCTTTGCCCGGCCCGCGCAGGGTCGCGAGGAAGAGGCCTTCGCCGCCGAGCAGGATGTTTTTGAAGCCGCGTACGATCTCGACGTCGAAATCGACGGTCGGCTCGAACATGGCCACATGGCCGGTGTCGACGCGCAGCAACTCGCCCGCCTGCAGCTCCTTGACGAGGATCTCGCCGTCGAAGTTGACAAAGGCGCGGCCGGGGCCGGTCAGCCGCTGCAGTATGAAGCCCTCGCCGCCGAAGAGGCCGGCGCCGAGCCGCTTGCGAAAGTGCATGTCCAGATCGACGCTCTTGTCGGCGCACATGAAGGCGTCCTTCTGCACAATGTACGACTGACCGTCGGCCAGATCAAGATTGAGGATCTTGCCGGGGAACTCCGCGGAAAAGGCAACCTCGCCCTCGCCCCGTTCGACGTAGTAGTCGACGACAAAGAGGGATTCGCCGGAGAGGGCGCGTTTGAACATCTTGCCCAGACCGCCGCCGGTGTTGGTGTCCATCTCCACGTCCTGCGTCATCCAGCTCATGCCGCCTGAGGAAGAATAGATGCGCTGGCCGGGGGTCAGCGTAACGGTGACGACCGGCAGAGTTGTGCCTTCGATACGATACTCCATAGATTTCACTCCTTAATCGAGCGGCCAAAGCACATGCAAAAGCTGAACGGTGGCCGCAGCCGTTTTAACGGACGCAGCCGTCGAAGGTCCGGCCCTGGATATGGTGGTAGACCGGCCCTTCGCCGTCCCTGGTGTACGTGGAACGCGACGACATGTAGGAGAGCGCGATGGCGCGGCGCCAGCGGTCGGAGCGGTTGGGCGCGGTGTAGTGGAGCAGGAGCGAGTGGAAGAAGAGCCCGCCGCCAGCCTTCACCGGCGCCAACTGCATGTCGGCCTCGTCATAGTACTCGGGATCGACGACGTAGTCGTCGGTGACGTTGATGTGGGGCTGCGGCCCCCACTTGTGGCTGCCGGGAATGGCGGCCATGCAGCCGTTTTCGGCGGTGGCGTCGTCAAAGGCGAACCAGCAGGAGCAGAGGTCCATCGGTTCGATCGGCCAGTAGGGTGAATCCTGGTGCATGCCCTTGGCCGAGCCGACTTCGGGCGGTTTCAGCAGGACCGCATTGCGGAACATCTTGATGTCCGGACCGATGATCTGTTCCAGAACGCTGATGATGTTGCCGTTGCTTCCCAGCGCGTTGAAACGATCGTCGGACTCGACCAGGCCGTCGATTTTGCGGATGCCGTCGCCCGGCTCATCGACTTGCAGTTCGCCGCGCTGGACGCGCGGTTCGATCTGCACACTAATCCGCTCCTGCGAGCGGCCGCCGTGGGTATATTCGCGCAGACGGGTGCGCAGCCCCTCGACTTCATCGGCGTCCAGCAGACCTTCGACGACCAGATAGCCGTTCTGCCGGTAGCTGTCAAGCTGCTCCTGCGTCAGTTGGATTGACATGTTGGCTCCTTGATTCTGAATCAGGCCGGTTCCTTGGTCATTTCGCCTTTGTCGGCGGCCGCGGCGTTCATGGTGGCCGCGGCTTTGTCCTGGGTCATTTCGGCGACACTCTTTGTGTGGAGGCGCGCCGCGCCTTTCCAGTTCTCCCGCAGCTGCGAGCGGGTATTGTTGCGCTCAGCCTCATCCAGCCGGGCCTGCGCCGCGGGGACATGCTCCTGGTACTGCGGCAGCCAGCGCGCCTGGGCGACGAGCATCTCATCGGTCATCTGCCAGATCTCTTCGGGATTGCAGACTGCCGCGGTGAGGGGGTCGTGCAGCATGGCCTGCTTGAGCAGCATGACATCGCCGTGGACGGCCGCTTCGACGGCCATGCGCTGGACCTGGACGCTGGCGGCGCAGGTGGCGGCGCAGGCCAGGGGCAGGTCGCCGACGACGGGCATGTTCATACCGTTTTTGTCGACGTAGCCGGGGATCTCGATGCAGCAGCCGTCGGGCAGATTGGTGATGTGGCCCTGGTTGATGATGTTGAAGTGGCCGCGATAGGGGCGTCCCGTCTCCAGCCCTTCGATGATATAGGAGCCGTGCTCTTCGCTGCGCTTGTCCACCGCGATGGTGGGCGGCTCCTGCTTCATCCAGTTGGGGAAGTCGGTCTCGAACCAGTTGCGGCCTTCGGTGCAGACGCGCAGGTAGCCGCCGGTCTCGCCGTTGATCCAGCGGGAGAGGTCGATCCAGTCGTTGATCTCGTCAGGGCGCTTGCGGTACCAGGGCACGTATTCGCTGACGTGGCCGTTGGACTCGGTGGTGTAGTAGCCGAAGCGGCGGATCATGTCGATGCGCAGCTTTTCGGTGGTGGGGTATTCCGGGTGGCCCTCGAACAGCTCCAGCATGCGCGGCACCATGTCGATGCCCCGCCACTGGACCTGCGTGTACCAGGTCTGGTGGTTGATGCCGGCGCAGATGATATCGACCTCATCGCGGTGCACCGATTCATCGGTCGCGATCAGCCCCTCCCGTTTGGCCCACTCCTCAATGCAGCGGGTGATCTGCCAGTGGCCGCCCTGCACACCGTGGCAGAGACCGACTGTGCGCACGCCGCCGTACTGGTTGCAGGCCCAGACGTTCATCGCCATCGGATTCGAATAGTTGAGGAAGAGGACATCGGGCTTGGCAACGGCGCGGATGTCGGCGCAGACGTCGAGCAGGGCCGGGATGGTGCGCTGGCCGTACATGATGCCGCCGGCGCAGATGGTGTCGCCGACGCACTGGTCGATGCCGTACTTGAGGGGGATGTCGATGTCGAGCTGGAAGGCGTCGAGCCCGCCCTGGCGCACGACCGAGATCACGTAGTCGGCGTCGGTGATGGCTGCGCGGCGGTCGGTTGTGGGCGTTATGGTGGCGGGCAGCCCGTTGGCGTCGATGTCCCGCTGCGCCAGCTGCATCACCATGTCCAGGTTGCCGGCGTTGATATCCATAAAGGCGAAGTGGGTGCCGGCCAACTCGGGCACGGCCAGAATGTCGTGCATCAGCTTACGGGTGAAGCCGATCGAACCGGCCCCGATCATTGCGATTTTTATCGGCATCGAATGGTTCTCCTTATGGCCCGGCGCGCTGCCCGGCGCCTGGGTTGTGCCAAGGCATTGAAGGGTGCGGGTTGCTAAGAGTGCGCTCTGTAATCAGTGCATTCCATTATACGACAGTTGAAGAGAACCCCCACAGAGGAAAGGCGTCCTGGCGAGGAGGCATTGTTCAACAGTCTGGGGCTTGGTGGTACGGGCACAGGGCGACGAGGAGCGGCCCTCTCTGCTCCTCGTCCGCGCCAAGTGTCAGCGTGTAAAGAGGTTGCGGCGTATGTAGCGACCGTCGTCGGAGGCGAGGAAGGCCAGGGCCTCGCCGACGCCTTCGGGGTCTCCCAGGCGGGAGCGGGCGTCTTCAAGATCGAATGTCTGGCCTTGGGCTTCGGCCGACTCGCGCATCTGCCTGAGTTTCAGTTCGGTCTCGATGCCGCCGGGGCAGACGACGTTGACGCGGATGCCCTTGTCCCGCAGATGGTTTTCCAGTGTCATTCCCATGCCATTGACCGCGCCCTTGCTGGTGCCGTAGGCGATCGAAGAGCTGGCGCCGGTGACGCCGGCGCCCGAGCCGACCAATAAAACCACACCCTTTCCGCTGGCCTCAAGCAGTGGGTAGGCCTCCTTTACGCAGAGGAAGACGCCGCGCACGTTGACCGCAATCACGTCGTCGAAGACGTCGACGGGGAAGGCGTCCGGCATCAGATTGGGGCCCCGCAGAACGCCGGCGGAGCAGATGAGGACGTCGAGACGGCCGTGACGCTCCTTTACCTGGCCGAAGACCCGCTGCGCGTCCTCATGGCAGCGCACGTCGAGCCTTTCATAGCGGGCCTTGTGGCCCCCGGCCTGCAGAGAGGCTGCGAGCGCTTCGCCGGTCTCGTCTTTGATATCGGTGATGATCACTTCGGCGCCGCGTTGCGCGCACAGCTGCGCGGCTGCGCCGCCGATGCCCTGCGCGCCGCCGGTGATGAGGATGATCTTGTCCTTTACGTTCGCCGCGGTCGATGTCATAGTCGGTTGCCTGTACAGGTTGTGAATGGATGGTGGTGTGTCTGAAGAGGAAACGGGAGGAGAAGCCGGGGACTGACTTCCCCTTCCGGGATTTCTCGGTCCTCGCTAGTCCATGCTGAGGCTGGCGCTGCCGGGAGAATCGGCATTGAACTCCATTGTAACAGAGCGGCCGCCGTCGCTGAAGATCACCTGGGTGTGTTCGTCGGGGCTGGAGGGCTGGCCGGTGGGGCGCCGGTAGTCGCCCAGGAGGAGCTCCCGGTAGGCCTTGTAATCTGCGACCGCGGCGCGGTAGCGCTCGAAATCGGCGGCGGGCGCCTCCCACAGTTTTCCGCTGTAGCCGAAGCCGCCGGCGGCGTGGGAGAGGTAGTCGTAGGTGGTGAAGTCGTGGCGCTGCTGGCAGATGTTGGTGTTGGCATAGTTGCCGGGCAGGACGGTGTTCAGGCCGTGCTGCAGGGCGCGGATAATCGCCGAGTGGGTGGTGTGATCGTTCATCCAGAAGCTATGGCCGCGGCGCACGGTGCCCAGCTCGATGCGATGGCCGCCGCTGGCGCACTGTTCGATGAAGAGCTCCGGGCAGGCCTCCAGAATATCGTCCAGCACCTGGTAGAGGCCCTGCACGTGCTGGACCTGACGCCAGCCGATCTCGCCGACCGGCACGCCCTGCTCCCAGTTCGAGCGCGGGTCCTGGTTATAGTCCCAGCGAATCCAGCGCACGCCCCACTCCTCGTAGGCGCGCACGATCCGGTCCAGCCACCACTGGCGCACCTCGGGCAGGCCCAGGTTGATGAGGGCGAATTCGGGGTGCTGAAAGGGGAAGACGGGCCGCATGACCGGCGGTCGCTCGGGCGTCTCCCAGAACCAGTCCGGATGGTCGCGGTAGATTTCGCTGTCCTTGTTGGCCCACTCCGGCTCGAACCAGGTGCCATATTTCAGCCCCTTGGCGCGCACATAGTCGGCGAATGGCGCGATGCCGTTGGGGAATTTTTTGGGATCGCCCTCGCTCCAGTTGCCGATGCCGTCGCGGAAATCGCCGGCGAACCAGCCGCCGTCCACGCAGAAGTACTCAAGGCCGGCCGCGGCGGAGGCGTCGACAGCGGGCCTGAGACTCTGGTCGGAGTAGTCGTTGGAGAAGGCAAACCAGTGATTGAAGGTGGCCGGGGGCAGGACCTCTTCGCCGCCCAGTGGAGGCATGACATGGCGGCGGATATGGCGGCGCAGGGCGTTGCCGCCGTCGTCGAGGTCGCCGTCGAAGGCTGTCAGGAGGACACGCGGCAGCGGCAGTGCCTGGCCCGGCTGCAGGTGCAGGGCCAGGCCCCAGAGACCGGCCTGCAGGCGCACCGGCCAAGGTGTATCGGGGTCGTTGACCTCGCGCGTCTCCTGCGCCAGGCTCATGCGCCAGAGGCCGGACCATTCGAGAAAGAGCGCAATGCCATGGCTGCGGGACTCTTCACAGATGATGGCGCAGGGCAGATGGCCGTCGGAAGGACGGCCGCCTTCGCCCGCCATGATGGCCAAGGGGGCATAGACCTGCGGCGTCTTCAGCAGCTGGCGGTCGACGATGGCAAAGTCGTGGGGTGGGAAGAAGTTGGCCAGAAACTGCACGCCGTTCACCTGGCGGACCCATGGCTCGCCGAAGGCCGGTTGGAGCAGAAGGTCCAGGTCCCAGGTCAGGCATTCGCTAAGGTTTTGCAGCGGCCGGCTGCCCCGGTTGGTGAGCGTGCCCCAGCATTCGACGGCGCGGGTGTCGGCGAAGAAGCGCATGTGCCACTGGACTTCGGCGCCGTCGCCGGTACGGGCGGTGAGAACGTACTCTGAATTGCCGGCGCTCTCTACTCCGGCCACATGCCAGGCCTCGGGCGCGATGCCGGTGATTCCAAAGGGGACGTCCGTCCCGTCTGCGGCGATATTGGGGAGTTGCAGCTGCTCGCGCAGTATCTGAAACCAGTTGCTCATGTTCAACTCCTTATGACGGCTTTTGCTACCGACGCTGTCGGCGCGGCGACACTAGCCTGAATCGTGGCTGGGGCGGGGAGAAAGTAAGGAGAAGGGAGGGGTGAGAATCCTTTACCCACCCCTCCGTATATGTGGATTACCACTCGTAACCGGTGTCTTCGCGGAATCTCTGCACCCTGTCGGTCAGGTCTTCGTCCAAGCGGGCAGCCAGATCTTCGACGCCGATTGCGCCCAGGGAAAGCTCCTCCAGCGCCGGCCAGAAGACGTCGTCCATTGCGTATTTGGTGCCGACCGGCCCGATCCAGACCCAGTCCTGCACGGTCGCCAGGGCCGGCTGCAGGAATTTGGCTTCGTCGCTGGAGTACCACTCATGATCGAGCAACGAGAAGACACAGGGCAGCGAATGCTGCGATTGCAGCCACTGGATCATGACGCCATCGTCGTTGAGGTACTCGATGAAGTCGAGCGCGTCCTCCGGATTTTCGCTGGCGGCGTTTACGTTGAGGCCCCAGCCGCCTTCGCCGACGACGACGGGGTCGGCGCCATCAATGCCGGGGCGCATGGTAAAGCCGAAGTTGCCTTCGGGGAAGGCGGTGGCGGCGAAGGGGATGTAGTCGATCCAGATGCCGCCCATGGCCATGCGCCCTTCAGCCAGCCCGTTGAAGACGGCGGGCAGATCGGGCGAATCGACCTCATGGGTGAAGATGGGGTCGTGGAACAGCTCGGTGAGGGCGCGGATCCCTTCGGGCGTATTGACGCTCCACACGCCGGTCTCCTCATCCAAGTAAGTGGCGCCCTGCTCGTAGATGGCGCCGCACAGATACTGGATGTTGTGATAGTTGCGCATGGAGAGGCCGGCGACGTTGATGATGCCGTCGTCATCGGTTTGCGTCAACGACTTGGCGTCCTGCCAGACGTCATCCCAGTGGGTGTAGGTCAGGGGCGGGTCCATGCCGGCCTCCTGCCACAGGTCGAGGTTGGTGATGAAGCCGATGCCGGGCGTGTTGTTGTGGAGCGGGATGCCGTAGACGTCGCCCTGGTATGTGTAGTAGTCCATCACGGCTGAGAAGAAGCGGTCCTTGATGGTGCCCATGCCGCCGAGTGTTTCGGTGAGGGGGAGCAGCGTATTGGTCGCCATGAAGGAGGCGGCTGCGGCGCCATGGATGGAGAGGAGGTCACCGGCCGTGCCAGCGCTGAGGCCGGAGGCGTAGGTGGTCCACGGGTCGGTCTTGGGCTCTACGGTGACGTTGCGTTCGTCGTTGGCCTCGTTGTACTGGTCGGCCAGCATGTTCCAGGCATTGTCATGGGGCGGGTAGCTCATCGACCAAAGGCTCAGTTCGGTCATAGCCATGTCCGGGGCTGCCTCCCCTCCGCCTTCGGCGGCAGGCTCTGCCGGCGCGGCAACGCAGGCGGCCAGGAGCGAGACGGTGCCGAGGCCGGCGGACAGTTGGAGCATTTGGCGGCGCGTCATTTGGTTCTGGTTCATCGTTTTCTCCTCTGCTACTGATGTGTTGAAAAGACCGTTTCCAATACGGGTAACTTCACGGACCGTCAATGAATTGGCGAAGCGCAGAGAACCGGAGATCCGGCTCGCTGCCCGTCAGTATTTCAGCCCCGTAAGCGTGACCCCGCGCACGAAGCGGGCCTGGAAGAATGAATAGAAGACGACCACCGGTACGACGGTGATGACCGCGCCGGTGAGGAAGAGGTCGTAGCGCGGCCGGCTGGACCATCCCAGCAGATAGGCGAGGCCGAGGGGCAGCGTTCTCATCTTCTCCTCGTAGATGATCACCAGGGGCCAGAGGTAGGAGTCCCAGTTGGCGAGAAAGCTGAAGATGGCGAGCGCGCTGAGGGCGGAGACCGAGAGCGGCAGGACGATGTGGCGGTAGATCCACCAGTTGGATGCGCCGTCGATGCGGCCGGCGTCGAGGAGTTCGGAAGGGAGGCCCTCCATGAACTGCCGCAGCAGGAAGATGCCGAAGGCGCTGACGCAGACGGGGATGATAAGGGCCTGATAGGTGTCGGCCCAGCCCAGTCTACTGACCAGGCGGAAGAGCGGCAGGAGGGTCACGGCGGGCGGCACCATCAGCGTGCTGAGTATGATGGTGAAGATGACTTCCTTGGCAGGAAAGTCGAACTTGGCGAAGACGAAACCGGCGATCGAGCTGCTGAAAAGGATGAGCAGCACGGACGGCAGGGCAACGACGATGCTGTTAATGAAGAAGCGGCCGAATGCCTGTTCGCGCAGGATGAGGGCGTAGCTGCCGAGGGTGGGGGCCTCGGGCAGGAAGGTGGGCGGCTTGGCGATGATCTCCGACGCCGATTTGAAGGAAGCCAGGACCATCCACATCATGGCGCCGAAGGCGATGAAGGCGAAGATCACGAGGACCAGGTGGGTGATAAGGGAAACCAGCTGCTCGCGCAGGCGTATGCGGGCATCGGCCCCCGTTGCACCGGAGGGCAGCGGAGCCCCCGTTGCGCGATCGAGGCTGACCTCGGTCATGGTAGTCGCCTCTCGGTTCGAACTGTCAACGCTCTCCTCGCTTCATGTGGGTCTGCCCGCTCAGTCGTAGAGAGAACGGAACAGGCGCAGCTGCAGTACGGTAACGACGAGAATCACGGCGAACATCAGGAAGGATATGGCACAGGCGTAGCCCATGCGGTAGTTGTTGGCGCCCAGTCCGTAGTTGTAGACGAGAATGCTGGGCATGAGGGTGCTGTCGGCCGGGCCGCCGCCGGTCATCACCTGCACCATGGTGAAGTGCTGGACGCCGTCGATGACGATCAGGACCATGACCAGCACGAGTGGATTTTTCAGCAGGGGCAGGGTGACGCGCCAGAGGGTCTGCAGGCGGGTGGCGCCGTCCACCTTGGCCGCTTCGTAGTAGTCCTGGGGAATGTCGAGCAGCCCGGCGAGGAAGATGACGGCCGCGTAGCCGTATGTCTTCCAGACGTCGGCAATGGCGACGCTGTAGATGGCTTGGGCGGTGCTGCGGATGAAGCTCTGGGGCGGAATCTCGACCAGGCTGAGCAGGTAGTTGATGAGACCGAGGCGGGGGTCGTAGAGCCAGAGGAAGAGCATGGCGACGGCGACCTGGGAGATGACGACGGGCATGAAGATGAAGAAGAGATAGAGATTGCGCCCGCGGCGCAGCCGCTCCAGCAGGAGCGCCAGCCCGAGCGAGAGCACGATGTTCAGGACCCCCTTGGTAAGGACGAACTGGACGACATTGCGCATCGAAGCCAGGAAACGGCGGTCATCCAACAGGGAGATGTAGTTGTCGAGACCGACGAACCTGGCCCTGCTGGGGTCGAGGCTGTGGGTGTTGGTCAGGCTGGCGTAGAGTGCGTAGAGGATAGGGCCGAAGGAGAAGATGCTGAACCAGAGCAGGATGGGGACGAGAACGGCGAGAATGAAGCCGTACCTGTTCAAGAACCTGACCCATCGCCTCTCTCTGAGGTTGGTTGCTGCCATGGTGAGGGGTTCTCGCGCGGTTTACTGCGGGCTGGTTGCCGCCGCCTCTAACTTCCTGTAGGTTGGACTTGTGCAGGAAATCTTGTCTACCGGAATTAAGGGTCAATTCTGCACGAGTCAGGGGGGTCTGTCAACCGTCGGAAATTATCGGCCGGACGCTGTCTGAATCAGGATTTACCGGATTTTGGCGAATACCAGGATTGACGGCGAGCAGTCGATGGCTGTTCAGTAGGTCCCTTTCGCGATGGTAGAAAGGGTTGGTCGCATTGGCTCAGGAATCCGGGACAGGCCGGGGAAAGGGTGTGCTAGTCCAGGGTTCTGGAGTCGTGATAGAATGGCGCCACACAAAGTGTGTTGCGCGCAGCCGCAGTGCCGAAGGAGGCAGCATGAAGTCCGAAGAAGCCTTGCGCGACAGTTCCCAAACCCAGACAAATTCATCCCAGGCGGCCAGGAAAGGCGTATCAGAGCCCGCAAGCTTGTCCACGCAAGTGGAATCTCCCGCACAGTCC
>VYDA01000457.1 GCA_009843665.1 Caldilineaceae bacterium SB0675_bin_29
TTCGTCGTCGTCTTGCGCGTCTTTCCTGGCGCGTTTGCTTTGTGGGTCGGCTAATGTGAGGTTGATGGTGTCGCTGGCGAAGGCGAGGCGGGTGAAGATGTCGGCTGATGGGGCCATGAAATGAAGCAGGGCGGTGGTCTCGTCTTCGGACAGTGTAGTGTTGGAGAATTCGGCTCTGAATTCACTCGTAAGGTCGGGCAAGCAGTCGGTGAGGCGTGCCAGTAGCGCGTGGTACTGTTCGGGCGGGACTACGAACAAGCGTTGCAGATGGGCCAGTGAGATGGTGTGTCATGCGGCAATGGGTTACGGCCCCTTCGTTTTCCGTCTCAATATATCCGTCACTTCCCGACGGATTGCTTCCCTGATTTCTTCTTTCAGGTGCAAGTATTCGTCTTTGCCCAGCATGTTTATGAACTGCCACAGATCGCCATTGTCAGGGGCGTCTAATACCTGAATGCAGGTCAGCCGGTCAATCCCGATTACCGTCTCCAAGATGTGAACCCCTGACCGGAATTCGCGGACTGTTCTCCTTTTGGCCATTTTTTGCCTCGTGCAGTGAATGTCTTCCTGCGGCCGTCCTGACCCGCTCCCAGCACTCGGATCAGACAAGGTCGGTAGCCTGCTTTTCCACGGCAAAAAGTCTCTTGGGAACTCTTGGGAACACGCTCGGAAGACGCCCGGCGGGCTGGCCGGACAATAGCCCAATAGAGAACCCGGCCGCTCCTTGTTTTACACCATCTATAGCCCCATGGCGTATGCGACTGCGGTGCATTGACGCTTGCGCGCACAAGGAGCCGCCGTGCCGGGGTTTCCGTCAGGGGAAGGAATAGGAGGCTTTTTTCAAACACGTCGCAAAGGCGTTCTTTGGCGTTTGGTCCAAGATGGTTTCCGCAGTAGTCGGGATCGGTCCGCTCATGAGATTGCCGGAGAGATCCAATACTCCCGGCAATGCGAGGTTGCCCAATGCTGTATGGGGCACTATTCCAAGAATGTTGCTTGAGAGTCTGAGCTTGGTGACGCGCCAGTCACCGTAGCCCGGTTCAGGTCTACACCCCGGTCGCCAGGCTCCGCGGTGAGCAAGGAGGAGAAAGCGTAGATTTTTTCGAAGGCTGCGCCGCGACCGGGTCAGAAAAACAAAAGGTGGCGACGGCAGTAAACAGGATCACCGCTTGAAACACGCTCAGACCGACCAGGAATGTCAAGTCTTTTCGCTGGCGCAACACATGTGGTCAGCAATTGGAATGAGCGGTTTCTTGCAGTGCAAATCTCGCACCTGATTTATTCTATCGTTACAATCTGTATATGTCAAACGGTATTACTATTGTTATGGTAGTAGTTATGGATTCTGGAATCCTGGTCATCTGTCATGTACAATACTGTATGGCCTGGATCCAATTGTCACAGTGCTTCTTGAAAGCGGGGCAGACCTCGCGTGCCATGCGCTCACTCACATCTTTCCGTTCTGATGCCAGGGGTAATAGAGCAGAGTAGCTGCGACAACCGATTACGCAGAAGGGTGCTGCGTGCTTCACTGTGCAGGCCCTGCGATAGTTCAGGGGTGGGCAACCTGCAGTTGAGTGGTTGGGAAAAGCATTGTCATGTTACGACACCGGCCGAGGAGAGACCATAGCTCAGGATATGAGCCTAAGGCGTCTTGGGCCACGGCAGCCGATACGCTTGCGAGTTGGGTGACAGAAATCAAGGAAGTCGGCCCAGATGAACTTCGCTATTCGGCGACGATTTATGTTTGGGTCCGGTGGTTCATTTGTGCTGCCTGTGTCTTCCAATTGGTCTACCGGCCGGTATTCACCTATTTCACATATGTGGGATACATTCTGTGTCTGATAATCCTGGTTGCGGCAAATGTCTACGGTCACTATTACGTTCGTTTCGTCCGAGAATTGAGATTGACCTTTATGCTGGGCATCAATGTGTTGGACTTGGGGCTGATCACGGCGGCAATGGTGGTGGGGGGCGGATTCAGCCACTACTTCTTCTATCTGCTGTATTATCCTGTCCTGGCGTGGTTCGCGGTCTTTTTCAGTTCCTTCAGGCTGAGTTTTGCCTGGGCGACGCTGGTCGCCGTCATCTACACCACCGTCAGTCTGACCGTCGGGGGCGGTCTCGACTTAGAGGCCCGAGACGACAAGGCGCTGTTCGGCAGAATCGTGGTCATGTACGCGGTCGTGGCCTCGGTCAGTCTGATCGCCAGGTCCGAAAGGATCAAGAGGCTGGAAGCGGTGGGGCGGGAGCGGGAGCTGCTGCGGCAGCGCATTGAGATGTCGCAGACAATTCACGACACGACCGCCCAGTCAGCCTACACTTTGGGGCTAGGCCTGGAGGACGCCATCGAGAAGGCGGACGACGCCAAACCCGAACTTATCAACAGGCTGGAGGCGATGTGGACCTTGACCAGGTCGACCATGTGGGCGCTCCGACAACCAATTGACGGTGGGCAGATATTCAGCGGCAGCAAGCTGAGCGAAGTGCTGGCCGCGCACGCCGAGACTTTTGCGGACATTACGTCGATTACTGCGCAGTTGGCGCTGCACGGAGACGAACCACAACTGTCCACCATTGCGCGCAGTCTGTTGTTCTCCATCGCCCACAATTCGTTGACCAATACACTTCGGCATTCTGGAGCCGAAAGTGTTGCAATTACCCTGGTGTTCGGGAAAGACGTCTTGTGCATGACGGTGTCCGACGACGGAATCGGACTTCCTGAAGACTACGCGCGGCGCGGCCACGGATTCAGAAACATGAGAATAGATGCGGAGCGGATGGGAGGTGCCCTGGTTGTCGAATCAAACGGCAACGGTACTACCGTCCGTTGCACAGTGCCAATTGAGCAGATCGAAGGAGGCCGTTAAGTATCATCAGAGAACAGAATAAGAGTGATAATCGTCGACGACCACGCCATCGTGCGGGAGGGCATCGCCAAAGTGCTGGATCATTCGGGCGAATTTGAGGTTGTCGGGCAGGCCGGAGACGCATTTTCGCAGGTAACTGAACTAAGGCGTTGGCCCAGTAGATCATGACGCTTACGTAGGGACCGATAATCGTTTCTTTCATCTCCCGGCTACTCACACACAATGCCGTCCGCGTCAGGATCGCGCATATAGGGGTAGGCGGGG
>VYDA01000526.1 GCA_009843665.1 Caldilineaceae bacterium SB0675_bin_29
GCTCAAACGCGGGAGAGGCGTCGCTGTGCCGGTAGAATGCGCCCTGTTGATGAGGGTTTTCCCCATAGCGCATCACCTGCACACGTTCAAGATTCAGCTGGATCGACGGGGGCATCTCGTCTCTGATGTCCTTCAATGAATGATCCCGCAGCGCCTGCTGGGCAAGATATTCGGAGATGGCCGTATCGTATTGGGCGGTATGGCGAAAAGCCTTCAGCGCCAGTGCCCGCCTCGTGTCAGCGTCCGGTCCACCGTCCGTAATGGCCGGCCCCACTCTCTCATAGTCGGAAGGATCGCAAATGACCGTCACCGATTCAAAATTTTTGGCCGCGGCGCGCAAAAGGGCCACGCCGCCAATGTCGATCTGCTCCACAGCTTCAGCTAAGGTAACGCCCTCCACGGCAACTGTCCGTTGAAAGGGATAAAGATTGACGACGACCAAATCGATCGGGAGAAGTCCCCGCTGTTTCAGTTCAGCAAGATGTTCCTGAGTGCGGCGGGCGAGAATGCCGCCGTGAATTGCCGGATGCAGAGTCTTGACACGACCGTCGAGAAGCTCAGGAAAACCGGTGAGGGCCTCAGTGGGCGTAACCGGCAGACCGGCTTCGGCAAGCTGAGTGGCCGAGCCGCCGCTTGCGACCAACTCGACGCCTGCCTCGTGAAGTTTCTGCGCAAATGAGGTGAGGCCGGTCTTGTCGGAAACGGAGATTAGCGCGCGCTGGTTTGACATAAAGACGCTCCTGTATGGACGCAAAGGTTCTGACAAACAAAAGAGGCAGTCGGATGAAACCCAACTGCCCCAGCCCAGGCGATCGACTGTGCACAAAGGGAAAAGTTCCCCGCTCCTCTCCCCTGTGGTGTCTCTCCACCCATCTGAAGGGCCGGTTAGAATGCCAGGTTACCGGCAATTGGGCCCTTCGGTTCGCCAGTCGAGGAGCTCCTCTTAGATCGATCCGCATGGTATCACAGCCGTAGGATCCGGGCCAATGGCCGCGGACCCTGCGCCGAAAATCCTTGTCGTCAATTGGCAGTGGTTTACCGGCTGTCTTGGCACTGAGCCTACAGCAGTCGGCGTCCAACCCAGAGTCACGGAAAAATGCCCTGATCCAACTGCTGTCTGCTATACTGTGCAGGAATTTGCGAACGAAAGAAATGCACTGAGATAAGGAGAGAACGAATGCCTGATGCCATAGCCCCGTGCGGAGATATCGCCGTTTCCGGCCTGGCCGTAATGGGACAGAATCTGGTGCTTAACCTCGAGCGAAACGGCTACAATGTCGTTGTTCACAATCGCACCACATCCAAAATGACCGATTTCGCAGCTGAGCATGCTGGCAAGAATCTGATCCCGGCGGTAACGTTGGAGGAAATGGTGGCGAATCTTATTCGACCGCGGCGCGTTCTCTTGATGGTGCAGGCCGGCCGCCCCGTCGACGCGGTGCTTGACGCCCTTGTGCCGCTGCTGGATGAGGGTGACATTGTCATGGACGGCGGCAACAGCTACTTCCCGGACACAGAGCGGCGCAGTCACCACCTGACCGCCAAGGGACTGGTCTATATGGGTGTCGGCGTCAGTGGAGGCGAGGAAGGCGCGCTTTGGGGCCCTTCTATAATGCCTGGCGGCGCGGCTGAGGGTTGGGAAGCGGTCAGACCCATGTTGCGGGCCATTTCCGCTAAAGCAGAAGAAGACAGCGAGCCCTGCGTTAGCTACATCGGCCGCGGCGGCGCCGGCCACTATGTGAAGATGGTTCACAATGGCATCGAATATGGTGACATGCAGCTCATAGCAGAGGCCTATGACATTCTGCAGCAGGTTCTGGGGCTGAGCCCAAGTGAGCTGGCGGAGGTATTCGCCGAGTGGAACGAAGGTGAGTTGGACAGCTTTCTGATCGAAATCACGAGCAAGATCTTCCGCAGACTGGACGACGAGAGCGGTAGCGCGCTGGTGGACAAGGTGCTTGACAAAGCGCAACAGAAGGGCACGGGAAAATGGACCAGCCAGAACGCCATGGACGTTGGCGCGCCGATTCCAACCATCAATAGCGCGGTAACCGGCCGCATCATCTCCTCTCTGAAGGAAGAGCGTGTCGCCGCATCCGCGCAGCTGCCAGGGCCTGAAACGCAATCCTACGAAGGCGGCCGCCAGGAGTTGATCGACGCCACCCGCGACGCCTTGTACGCAAGCAAGATTAGCGCTTATGCGCAGGGGATGGCGCTGTTGCGGCAAGCGAGCGAGGAGTACGACTACGGGCTGAATCTGGGTGAAATCGCCGCGATTTGGCGGGCCGGCTGTATTATTCGGGCCCGCTTCCTTAACCGCATAACCGACGCCTACAACCGCAATCCCGCGTTAACGAACCTTCTGCTGGACGAAGAGTTCCGGGCGGCGGTCACGCAGAGGCTGCCGGCCTGGCGCAAGGTTATCCAGCTGGCGGTGGCGAGGGGCATCCCCACACCGGCGTTCAGCGCCAGCCTGGCCTACTATGACAGCTATCGCAGTTCGCGACTGCCGGCCAATCTGATCCAGGCGCAACGGGACTTTTTCGGCGCGCACACCTACGAACGCACTGACCGCGAAGGCATCTTTCACAGCGAGTGGGAGTGAGGCCACAGTTGGTTAACCGCTGGCACGCTGCGATACCCCTCATTCTTATATTGGGTACAGTGTGGATCTGGATTAGCCGTCCGTCCGTCGTCGAATCGAATTTCGATACCCCGCGGCCGGCGCTGTACCACCCGGCCCCCGACTTCACGCTGCCCCGATTCAGTTCGATTGGGGCAGCAGGAGAACTGTTCACCCTTTCGGCGGCGAAGGGGCGTCCGGTAGTCCTGAACTTCTGGGCGACCTGGTGCGGTCCGTGCCGTCGAGAGTTTCCGGCCCTGCAGGCTGCGGCCGCGCGCCACGGGGGTTGCACGTCTCAAGGCGCGTCAGATGGAGAGAGCCGGCGCGGTCAGAACGGCCCCGCCCAGAATTCGGACTGTGTACTGTTCATTGGCGTAAACCAGGGAGAAAACGAAGACACTGTCGCTCGCTTTCTGAATGAAGTAGGTGGCCTGTCAGCAGTCAGCGAGAGTTCGCCGGCCAATCAGTCCGATGGCACGTCGGAGTTTGAAATCATCCTGGACCGCT
>VYDA01000105.1 GCA_009843665.1 Caldilineaceae bacterium SB0675_bin_29
GGTCTGGGGCGCCCAGGTGCTCTTCTCGCCGGAGGTGGGCACGGTGCGGCCGGTGTAGTAGTACAGGGTCCCGGCGGTGAGCTGGTCATGGGTGAAGGAGGTCGAGGCGCCGGTGAGGGCGCCGCCGTCGACCTGGGACCAGTCACCGTCGCTAGTGCGGGCCCAGATTTCGTAGGTGGAGGCGCCGGTGACGGCCTGCCAGCTGACGGTTATCTGGTTGGCGGCGGCGGTTGCGGAGAGCACGGGCGGGGCGATGTGGTTGCCATGGCTGGATCCGAGGGGAGAGGGGGTGCCTATGCCGGGTTCGGCGGAAGTTGGGAAGGAAATGTTGAACTGGTTGGAGGGCAGGGCGAAATAGAGGGCCGCGATGAGGCCGACGAGGACAAGTGCGCTCAGTGAGAGTATGCGAATTATGGATTTCATAGTGCACGAAGTCCTTTTCGTCCTGCTGTCTTCAACCGGCAGCGCCTTGTGGAGAGCGTAGAGTCAAGGCGGGCAGGTTTTGTTCCGGGTCAGGGCGCCGTGGCGCAGACCCGGCCAGTTTTCCGTCCACCACATAGATTGGCGGCTGTGATGCCAGCCACGGCAACCCTCCGGGAAAGAAGATGAAGCGGCGGACGGACTGGAATTCAACTGCACATAACAACTATACACAAGAGGCGGGCGGGCGCGCAACGGTTTGCGGCATGGTGGCAGCAGTTCATAGTCCAATCGGACATGAATCGTACCGGTTCAGGCGACCTGCACGCCGCTGAGGTTTTCGAGCGCCTTGACGAGGGCATGGTTGCCTTCTTCGCCGAGCCCCATCTGCTGGAGCGTGCGGTAGAGGCTGAAGATCTGGCCTGTGAGGAGGACGGGGACGCCGAGGGCGTCGGCTTCCTGCATGATGAGGCGCACGTCTTTTTGCTGGAGGTTGATGGTAAAGCCTGGGCGCCAGTCGCGGTCGATGATCTGCGGGCCGCGGTTGGCGAGCATCCAGCTGCCGGCGGCGCCGCTGACGACGGCGTTGAGGCATTTTTCGAGGTCGACGCCGCCGGCCTGGGCGAAGACGAGGGCTTCGCTCATGGCGAGGCAGTTGCCGACGACGAGGATCTGGTTGACGAGTTTGACGGTCTGGCCGGCGCCCTGTTTGCCGACATGGGTGATGGTCTTGCCCATGGCTTCGAAGACGCCGCGGGCGCGTTCGACCTGGTCTTCGTCGCCGCCGATCATGATGCTGAGGGTGCCGTTGGCGGCGCCTTCGCTGCCGCCGCTGATGGGGGCGTCGAGCATTTTGACGCCTATGGCGTTGAGCTGGGCGGCGATTTCGATGGTGGCCTGGGGGCTGATGGTGCTGCAGTCGATGACGAGGGAGCCGTCGTTGGCGCCGGAGAGGATGCCGTTGTCGCCGAGGATGACTTCCCGGACGTCGGGCGTGTCGCTGACGCAGACGATGGTGATATCGGAGTTGGCGGCGACGTCAGCGGGGCTGGCGCCGGCGGTTGCGCCTGCTTCGACGAGTGGGTCCATGCGGCTGGAGGTACGGTTCCAGACGCGCACGCTGAATCCGGCTTTGAGAAGGTTGCGGGTCATGCCCTGTCCCATGATGCCAAGGCCGACAAACCCGACGCGCTCATTCATCCTGTGGTTCCTCCTATCGTAAACGTAGCGAAGTGGTTGCTCGCGGACTATTTATGATACGACTGTCGCGGGAAAAGACAAAACGTTGGTTAGGGGTTTTGGGACTTGTCTGAACCGTGATTTCAGGGGATTGAGGAGATTAAATGTGATTCATGCAGAGGCGCTGCGTGTGGGAAATGGAGGTCCGACCAGACTGCCCGGCTGGTTGAGCCGTGGAAATGGGCAGGATAGTGGGTGGGGGCTTCACCGTTCAGCGGATATATATAGAGGAAGACGGCATTGGGAGAAAAACGTATGAAAGCCGTAGATTGCAGGGAACATGAAGCGTAGGCAAGTCGTCTCCATATCATGTCACCGCCACAGCATCTTTGCGAGGCGGCGGGAATCACAAAGGAGACTCATGGTATGAAGACCTACCGCATAGTTCTGGCCCTGGCACTCATCGTGAGCGCCGCGGCGATAACAGCACCGGTGTACGCGCATCCCAATTTACCCGGATACTGCCAAATGCCGGACGGAACGCTCCATTCCGGCCATTGCAACGACGCCCAGAATGCGGCCGGCGGGCACGACACGCACGTTCCGGCGCTGCCTGGAAGCGGTTCGTCGAACTCCGGAACCACGTCGCCGCCGCCGCCGCCGAGCTCGAACTCGGGTGGAGGTTCGAATGGCGGTTCCGGCGGCGGTTCCGGCTCGGGTGGGACACCGGTCTACACCGGGGAGAACTGTCACATCAGTCATGCGGCGACGCCGGCGCAGATCTGCTCGGTCGAGAACGGCATGCAGTACTGGTACATCGGTGCGGACGGCAGCGCGCAGCCGGGTCCGTTCCTGCCGGACGAGCCCAAGATTGAGAGTTTCAGCGGCACCAATCCGATGACGGGCAAGTCGGTCACGATCGATTACGTCACGGAGAACGACCAGACGCTGCTGCGGGTACAGACGTATTACCCGGACAACGAGTACGACACGAACAAGCCGTACGTGTTTACGCTGGACCCGGGCCACAATGTGAATCATATTCAGTGGTGAGAACTGCAGTTTTCAGTTGTTAGTTTCTAGTTTTTAGTTGAGGGGAAGGCGGGAGCGCCTTCCTCTTTCTTTTTGTGGTTTTTGGGTAGGCTTGGGCACCCACGAGGGGTGGCCGTACGGTGGTATCGGGTTTAAAAGAAAAGAACCCCTTGGGAGGGGTTCTTTTTTCAGTTGGGTTGATTGGGGTGGGGGTTATTGGAGGAGGGCTTCGAGTTCTTCGGTGGCCTCTCTGTCTTCGGGTTCTTCTTCTTGTTGCGGGCGGTGGGCGACGGCGGTGAATTCGTAGGTGCCCTTGGGGGCCTGGTCGCCGTCGACGCCGTTGGAAGAGTCAAAGGGGTTGCGTGAGCCGGACGAGGGCTGGGCAACGGACGGGTCTGCGGACAGGTCGGAGTGTGCGATGGGGATGAAGTCGACCTGGATTGTATCGCCGGGTACGAAGCGGCCTTCGAGGAGGGCTTCGCTGAGGGGGTCCTGGAC
>VYDA01000074.1 GCA_009843665.1 Caldilineaceae bacterium SB0675_bin_29
TTTTTTTCTTTCTTTCTTGGGGGGTGTTTTGGGGGGGGGGGGGGGGGGGGGGGGGTCCCCCCCCAAAATGGGTGGGCCTAATTGGCCCGACCGCCCCAATGCGAGGAGAGAGGGGAAAGGAGTGAGGAGAGAGAAGCTCGCTCGCCTTGACCGGCGTCGCACACTGAATGAGTCTTGGAAGTTGCGCTCTTGGATAATGCGGCTTTTGCCAGCGATGGCTAAGGCTGAGGGTTGTCATTTAGAGAAATGGGAGAGAAGGTAAGAGTCAAAATGAATCAGCCACTGAGTGCCGAGCAGGTAGACTTTTTTCGAGACAACGGTTACCTGGTCCTGCGAGGGGTGCTGGACCCGGAGTTGATGGCGCAGACGCGGGACGCGTGGTGGGATGCGGCGCCGAAGGAGCTGAAGCGGGACGACCCGAATTCGTGGGTGGGGGCGTTTGCGGACTCGCGGTTTACGTGGAAATATCGCGACCGCAGCTTTGAGCCGTGGATGGTCGAGCTTCTTTACGGCAATCCGGAGTTGCAGGCGGTGGCGAAGCAGCTACTCGGCCCGGAATTGAAGGTGCCAGAGCGGATCCGGGGCATCTACTGCGTCTTTCCGGATACGGACAAACAGGCGCGGAAGGCCCACTTTCACGTTGACGCGCACGCGTTTCATCTGGGTGTGGTGGGGTACGTTGACGACGTGCCGCCGGACGGCGGCGGGTTCACGGTATGGCCCGGCAGCCACAAGCATTTCTATCGTTTGTTCAAGACGGCCTACACGTTCAACCCGGTGCACGGGAAGGAGGAGATGTGGGACTCGGACGAGTCTCGCAGAGTGCAGCAGATCGACCCTGTTCACACATTTGGGTCGGCGGGGGATGTGGTGCTGTGGCACCACCGCATGGGGCACGGAGCCGGCCACAACCGGTCGAGCCAGGTGCGGCAGGCGGTGCTGTACGACTTCTGCCGGGCCGATCTGGATGCTGTTCAGGACGAGCCGCCGCCGGAGGACATGTGGCGGGACTGGCCCGGGATCAGTGGAGGATAGGGCCGACAGACAATGAAAATCACGGACATCAAGACATATCTGATGCAGGCCGGTGTACCAGGCGGCGGCTGGACGAAGCGCAACTGGCTGTTCGTCAAAGTTTTCACCGATGAGGGCATCTACGGTGTCGGCGAGGCGTCGGGGTGGCCGCGGGTGGTGGAGACGGCGATCCAGGACCTGCGCGAGATTGTTATCGGCGAAGATCCGTTTCTGATCGAGCGCATCTGGCAGAAGATCTACCTGGCGATGATGGGGCACGGCATGACCGGGATCGTCGGCGGCGGGGCGCTCACCGGCATCGAGATGGCCCTGTGGGATATCAAGGGGAAGGCGCTGGGCGTGCCGGTGTGGAATCTGCTGGGGGGCAAGATCCGGGACCGTATCCGGCTTTATGCGCACGCGCAGACAGCGGAAAGGGCGGAGGAGCTGGTTGCGCGGGGCTTCAGCGGGCTCAAGACGGGGGGTGTGGTCAACCCGATCGAGAAGATACGAACATTGCGGGAAGCGGTCGGACCGGAGATAGACCTGATGGCCGACGTACACGGTCCGCCCTGGTTCAGTGTACGGGATGCGATCCGGGTGGGGCAGGCGCTGGAGGAGTTCGACCTGCTGTTTTACGAGGACCCGGTGCCGCCCGAGCATGTTGAAAACCTGGCCAAGGTGGCGCGTCATGTCAATCTGCCAATTGCGGCGGGGGAACGGCACACGCAGATCTACGGGGTGCGGGAACTGATCGAGCGGGAGATCGTGGACGTGATCCAGCCGGATACGGGCCGGGCCGGCGGACTGATGCAGATGAAGAAGATGGCGGCGATGGCGGAGGCTCACGGGATTGGCTTTGCTCCGCATGACGGCTCTCTGGGGCCGGTGGCGGAGATGGCCGCGGTGCATCTGCTGGCGACACTGCCCAACTTTCTGATCCTGGAGCATTTGGAGGATGACGCGCCGCAGCGGTACGAAGTGATGCAGCCGCAGCCGGAGATCGTCGACGGGTCGATCGTCGTGCCGGATACGCCGGGGCTGGGCGTGGATATCGTCGAAGATGCGATCGCCCTTTATCCTTCCACTGGCAACGTCTCCACGCCGCGGCAGGATGAGTACGTGTACTTCCAGGCCAAGTACGGCCGGGCAAAGTGGCTGGAGCAGTAGTTGTTGACGGCCGCTGGAAGCCTTTAAGCGGTTCGCCTTCCGGGCCCGTTTCCCTTCTCGGAAAATATGTAACGTAAGGAGTAGAATGGCAGCCAAACCAGTCCGAACCCACGAGCTCTCTGCGGATGCCAAGAGGAAGCTGCGGTCAGTCTCGACCGCCACACTTACCAGCCAACTTCAGAATCATGGCTTTCGCAACACATTTCTGGCCGGGCTTTACCCGCTGCGGCCCGATCTGCGAATGGTGGGTTACGCTTTCACGCTGCGTTATATTCCGGCACGGGAAGATCTGGCAGATGAGCGCTATGATAACACCAGGAACGTACAGCGACTGGCAGTCGAGGCTGTGGGGCCGGAAGATGTGTTGGTCATTGACGCCCGCGGTGAAGTCAACGCGGCCTCCTTCGGCCACATTCTGGGGACGCGCATAACCCAACGCGGTGCGGCCGGCTTTGTTACCGACGGCGCGCTGCGGGATACGCCCTTCTTTCGAAGCCTGGAATTGCCGACCTACATCCGGGCAGCGCACGCGACAACGTCATTTGTGGCCCACCACCCGGTTGAGATGCAAGTCCCCATTGGCTGCGCCGGTGTGGCTGTGACGCCGGGCGACGTGGTCGTGGGAGATGCGGAGGGCGTGGTGATAGTACCGGCCCATCTGGCGGAGGAGGTTGCCCAGGGCGGGTACGAGCAGGAGATAAGAGAAGGGTTCTTCCAGGAGAAGGTTGCGGGCGGCGCCAGTATTGTCGGCGTCTATCCGCCTAACGATGAGACCCTGGCTGAGTTCGAGCAGTGGCGTCGCGAGAGAGGCGTTTAGCGAGCCTCTTGCGGGCGACGGTCTCTTGTGATCCATGAAGGGGTCAATCAGGTACCGCAGACAGCCGCGCGCGTCGGGTATCGGGAAACCGGTTCTGAGGCGCTAATCCCCTCGTAGTC
>VYDA01000109.1 GCA_009843665.1 Caldilineaceae bacterium SB0675_bin_29
CCACCGACGTGCTCGGACGCTTGGTCGAGGTCGTCTCCGGTAAAGCGCTCGACGAATTCTTCCAGCGGGAGATCTTCAGGCCACTCGCCATGAAAGACACCGATTTCCATCTTCATGCCAACTGGATCGATCGCTTTTCCGCCTGCTACTGTCCTCCTGGCGGCTTCAGCTTTGGCAGTGATGCCGACGGCGACGCCGACAACAATGCGGTCCTTTCAGAAGGCGGCGATCAGGACGGCAAGCCGACCATTGAGCTCTTTGACGCCTCCCGCAACAGTCGATTCAACCAGCCCCCTGCATTTCTCTCCGGCGGTGGTGGCCTCGTCTCAACCCTGGGCGACTACCTGCGCTTCTGCCAAATGCTGCTCAACGGCGGCGTCCTCGACGGCAACCGCCTGCTTGGGCCCAAAACGGTCGAACTGATGCGCGCCAACCATCTGCCGCCCCATCTGGTTCCCATTGCGATCGGCGATGATGTCGACGCCGGTTATGGCTTTGGTCTTGGGGTGAGCGTGCTTGTGGATCTTCCGGCCACCAGTACTCCAGGCAGTGTTGGAAACTACAGTTGGAGCGGCGCCGCATCGACCCAGTTTTGGATCGACCCTGCAGAGGAGATGCTCGGCATATTCATGACACAGTTCATGCCCTTCGGCCACTACCCGGTTGCACGCCAGTTCCGTGTAGCAGCCTACCAGGCGCTCATCGACTGACCCGGATCGTTCCCTGGAGTTGCCCATGCCCATCCGGAAGGAGTCCCGCCTGCTCCGCGTCGGCATAGTCGGTGCCGGGCCGATCGCTCAGATCGCGCACCTGGAGGCCTGCCGCAAGGGTCGCAATACGCAGCTCTATTCCCTTTGCGAGGCTGCCCCCGACCTCTTGGCGCGCGTTGCAGCCATCCACCGCCCCCACCGCAGCTTCACCCGCTACGCCGATTTGCTGTCCGACTCTCAGGTAGAGGCTGTCATCGTAGCCGTTGCCGACCAGTATCATGTCGAGTTGGCCCTGCAGGCGCTCCAAGCCGGCAAACATGTCCTGGTAGAGAAGCCCATGGGCGTCACCGTGGAGGAGTGTGAGGCGCTCCGCGACGTTGTGGTCGCCTCCGGCCTCACCCTCCAGGTGGGGCACAACCGGCGCTTCGACCCCGGCGTCATCCACGCCCGCCGCTTCATTCAGGAAGAGATCGGCGGCCTGCTGTCAGGCCAGTTCTGGTACTATGACTCCGTCCATCGCTATACCATGACCGACGCCCTGCAGCCTCTTATCGAGACCAGTTCCAGCGTCCTCCGTCCCCCCGGCAACCCCAAGGCCGACCGCCGCCGCTACCTCATGCTGGCCCACGGCAGCCACCTTACCGATACCACCCGTTTCCTCTCCCAAAGCGAAATCGTGAAGCTGCGCTCTCGTTACTTGGACCGCTTCAGCCGTCACTGCTGGTTCGTAGACCTGGCTTTCGCTGACGGCAGCCTGGGAAACCTGGAGTTGACCATCACCGTCGCCGGCGACTTCGAAGAAGGTTTCCGCATCCAGGGCGAACACGGCAGCGTCCGCGGCCGCCTGCCCCTCTCCTGGTACCACAAATCCGGCACTGTCGAGTGCTTCTCTACCAGCGATGACCTCTACACCCGCCCCCTCGGCCAGGACGGCCACGGCTACCGGCAGCAACTCGAAGGCTGGGCCGACACCATCCTTCACGGCAAGCCCCAGTGGGGCGCCACTGTCCATGACGGCCTCGCCACCATGCGCGCGATGGCCGCGATCGCACACTCCGCGGCCACAGGCGGCGATTGGGTTGAGCTCGATTCAATAACAGGAGGAGTTTGAATGGAAGTTGGAATCTTCGCCCGCACCTTTGAGGCGCCGTCTCTGGCAGGCGTTCTTGACGCGGTCGCCGCCCAAGGTATCCGCAGCATCCAACTCAACACCAGTTGCATGGGGCTTTCAGACATGCCCGACGGGCTGGACTCTACTGCCTGTGAACGAGCGCACCGCGAGATCAGCGCCCGCGGCATCGAGGTTGTTTCCCTTTCCGCCACCTACAACATGATCCATCCGGACCCGGCCGCACGTACCCAGGGCATGCGCCGTTTGGAAGTTCTGGCCTCACACGCCGCCGAACTGGGCACCAACCTTCTGACCCTCTGCACCGGCACTCGCAACCCGGACAACATGTGGGCCGATCACCCGCAGAATAGCTCGCCTGAGGCATGGTCGGACCTGCTGGCTGCCATGGAACAGGCCCTCTCCCTGGCAGAACGGCACAACGTCCGCTTGGGCATTGAGCCGGAGGTCTCCAATGTGGTAAGTTCACCCGCCAAGGCGCGCCAACTTCTGGACACGATGCGCTCAGACAGGATCACCATCGTCATGGACGGCGCCAATGTCTTTCCCAGGGGAACGATTCACCGTCAACGTGAGATCCTAGACGAAGCCTTCAATCTGCTGGGAGACCACATAGCCCTGGCCCACGCCAAAGACCTCAGCCGCGACGGCGAAGCCGGCCACGAAGCCGCCGGAACCGGACTTCTGGACTATGACTATTACCTGCAGCTGCTCCAACAGAGCGGCTACCGCGGCGCCCTCGTGCTCCACAGCTTGACCCCGGAGCAAGTGCCCGGTTGTGTCCGCTTCCTGCAAGAGAAGCTACGAAACTATCCATCAGGCTGACCGTCCTTCCTTTTCCGCGCGATCAGCGAAAACTTCCACGGTCAACCGCAGCCGCCGCACATACCGGTCTGCTGTCCCTACAAACTAGGAGAGTTTCACCAATGAATGGCCGAATGAGCGTTTCGGAGGTTCTCGAGTCTGCCCTATATGTCTCGGATCTGTCAGCGGCCGAAAGGTTCTACACCGAGATTTTGGGACTTACGTTTTACGCCAGACTGGAAGGTCGCCACGTCTTCCTGCGCTGCGGCGACCGCATGGTGCTGCTCTTCGACGCCGAAGTAACCTCCGTCTCCGCAGGCGGTCCAAAAGACGCGCCCACACACGGCGCCAGGGGCGAGGGACACCTGGCATTCGCCGTCAAAAACAGCGAAATCGATCGGTGGAAGCAACACCTTACCGAAAACTGAGAGGAAATCGAGAAGGAGAGTAACACGCGAGGCGGCAGATCGA
>VYDA01000418.1 GCA_009843665.1 Caldilineaceae bacterium SB0675_bin_29
AACCAGAAGGGGTCACCGCGATGAGGTCGTCGATCTACCGAAGCCGGAACGGTATCCGAAGATGAAGCGGACCAGGTTGATCACGATTCGAGGCCGGGATTTCTCGCAGACGGTAGACAAGAACGTTCCCTCAGGTTGGCCCCCAGAGCTGCTTGTGATCTACACCGGGGGATGAGAGAGGATTGAGGAGGGTTCCGATGTGTGCAGAACGAAATGCCATCTACATCTCCGATATGAGCCGTTGTGAGCCTGGATCGGCCATTTCAGAGAAGGCTGAGCATGGTCACTGGCGGGTGATCCCGTACGAAGCGGAGGGCGTGTCGGGCACGATGATAACGGCCGGCATTGAGTGCAACGCGCCCACGCTTACCCTTGCATTGGACGTGGAAGGATGGTATGCCATCCATTTGGGTATCTGGACCAACTGGGTGGACAGGGTTACGCGGGTCAAGCTGACGGATGACCCCTGCTTCAGTACGGCGACGACGCTGTATCCGGACATCAAGAAGACGAATTATTTTGCAAGTATCGGCGAGGTGTTCTGGAAGTGCGCTGATCTGACGGGCCAGGCGTTGCATATCGGCCAGCAGAGCCACGGCACACCCTGGGCGTCGGGAATCGCCTATGTGAAGCTGGAGCCTATGACCCCTGAAGAGGTTACCGCGATCCAAGAAGACCGAGCCGGAAGCGATACAAAACGACTGGTCGCCTACAACGACGCGTGGAGCGTTTTCGGCGAACGAACACTGTATACAGAGGAAGATATCATCGAGGAGGTAGAACCGTTTCGCGATACCGACTTCCAGAAGCTTCTGTGGGGAATCGGCGCGGGGAGCATGGTTCAGTATCTGTCCGACGTGGGCGAACTCGCTGACAAGAAGGGCATGAGCGACTTTTCGCGGTACTGCGACCGCCAGGCGGCAGAAAGTTTCCGTACGCTGAGTGAGAGGGGGATTGACCCTCTGAAGACGGTGATCGACCATGCCCACGATCTGGGTATCGAGCTGCATGGCACGTACCGGGTGGGCGGATGGGTTTTCCCGCCACCGGATGATTTTGAGAACAGGCTTTACCGCCAGCATCCTGAATGGCGTTGTGTTAGTCGAGACGGCCGGCCCGTCGCCCGCCTGAGCTACGCCTTTCCAGGCGTCAAGGATTTTGTGATCTCGCTATTCCGCGAAGTTGCAGAGCGGGGGGCGGACGGCGTCAATATGGCCTTTATCCGCGGACTGCCGTGTGTGATGTACGAGCAGCCGATCGTGGAAGGATTTCAGGAGCTGCACGGACAGGATCCGCGAGAGCTGCCGGAGGATGATCCTGGCTGGCTATCCTATCGAGCGAGCTGGATGACGTCGTTCATGCGGGCGCTGCGCGAGGAGATGGACCGGGTGGGCGAGCGGCAGGGGCGACGTATTCAGATATCGGCTTACGTTATCGAAACGCTGGCGTACAATCTTCAGTATGGCCTGGATGTGGCGGCCTGGGCCGAGGAAGGTTTGGTTGATTTCATTATTCCCAACCCGTGGCACGGCGATATGGATGGTGATGTTGCCTCGTTCGTTGAGGTGACACGCGGCACCGACTGCGAGGTTTACGCTGATATCCTGCCGCGGCGGATGGCGACGCATTAGTACAGGCAGCGGGCATTGGACTGCTACGCAGCGGGTGTCGACGGACTGGCATTCTGGGACACGAACAGTCGGTATCCGTTCCTGGACGAATGGAGCATGATACGGCGTTTGGGGCATGAAGAGGCGTTGCAGGGGTGGGCGGCTGACGTGTGGCCTGCGTACCGGCTGGTGCCTTTGCACAGTTTGGGGGGGCACCATATGGGTAGTTATTCGCCTTACTGGTCGGCTTGAGGCGTGCGGGTGCAGACGAGGGTAGTGACGAAATAGATCTTTGATCCGCGGAGGGACGCGGAGAACCTCTTTTTGATCCGCGAAGGCACGCGAAGGGCCGCGAAGAACACCAGAGGCGGACCGGATTTTCTTCGCATGACTGCGCGGTTCTGTGCAGATTAGCCGCAGTTTGCTACCCAAATCGCTGTTTTAGCAGACTCCAACGAGTCCCAAAGACTACCCAACAGTCTGACTTACGTTTTCCTTCCACTCATCGGTTTGAGGCGGCGAATTGTCACTTTCTCCGCCTTGAGCTACCTCGGAGGGGGAGTTTAGCCATGTTCGTGGACATGCAACCTGCCGACTATCAGCCTGTACTGCCTTCGGACCTGCGCCACGGTATCGGCATTGTGGGATGCGGCATCACGGTTCGCGAATCGCAGGTGCCCGCCTACAAGAAGGCCGGCTACCATGTCGTCGCTTGTTGCGACAGGATAGAGGAAAGAGCGCACAGCGTTGCAGCCAGTTTCGGCATTCCATTGGTCACAACGGACGTGAGAGAACTGTTATCGCATCCGGAGGTGCAGATTGTCGACCTGGCAGTGCACGCTCACCAACGGCTGCCACTGGTTGAGCAGATCGCGGCCGCAGGCAAGCACATCCTTTCACAGAAGCCCCTAGCTCCCAGCTTGCGCGAGGCCGAGCGTATTGTCGAGATATGCCGCGACGCGGGGGTGACGCTTATGGTCAATCACCAGGCGCGGTGGGCGCCGCCGCATCGAGCGCTCAGGCTCGTGGTCGAACGGGGCGTGTTGGGGCAAGTCTACGCCATCACCCACTTGCACCGGGCCTATCAGGACTATGGCTGGTATGCTGAGCGAGAGGAGTTCAACATCGTTGATCACGGTATCCACTATATTGATCTGAGCCGTTACTTCAGCGGTTACACTCCGCGGCGGGTGAAGGCGACGACCACAATGGTGCCCGGCCAGAACGCGGTCTCGCCGATGATCTATACGATTCTCTGCGAATACGAGGAGCCGGCCCAGGTCATGACGACGCTGCACTTTAACAACATTGCTTCTGCGCCCGCTCTGCATGATCCTGTATGGTTCCTGGATGGGACGCGCGGGAGCGCGCTGCTGAGCGATCCCGCTGGAGCGGCCAAGTTGAGCGTGTCTTTCAAGGATTCTCCTGAACGGGTGCAGAGTTTCGATATCGCGGGCACATGGGAGTATGAGGGGTTTGCCGGATCGATGGGCGAGATGATGC
>VYDA01000393.1 GCA_009843665.1 Caldilineaceae bacterium SB0675_bin_29
GTCCGTTCGCTTATCGTCTCAATCTCCTCCAATGCCCGCTTTACGTCCGGCGCCGCGTGCGCATAGACGAGATACTCGGTTGCCATGTCGTAGTTGACGAAGGTGAGGAGATAGGAAAAACGTATGGTGAGCAGAAACAGTATTGTGAATCCTGTCACCGCAGTTAGCCGTAAGGTCAGCCGCCAACCTGAGCGCAGTGAGGCCAAATATCCATAGTATAACAATACGCCCATCAGGCCGAGAGCAAGGATGAAGCGAACTGACCGCGTTAGCGAATCTACGTCCCGGCCGGCGCCCGGAATCGAGCCGGCCAGCGTCACAAGCACAAATAGCAGTGCCGGCAGCAAACCCAGCAGCCACCAACCTTGCCTCTCCCGCACACGCCTCCAATCTATCCTGCGCAGGACCTCTGACCCCCACCAGCCTCCGAAGAGCGCCATCGGCTGGGTCATGTGCGTGGTCAGCCACGGCATCTTTTCACCCGCATAGGAATAGGACAGCCAGGCACCGACCCCCCACCACGCAAGAAAAAGCACAAAATATGGCCGCGCGAACGAAGCCCCGGTCCCGGTGTCGGTCGCTGACTTCCCACCGCCGTCTCTTTGCCTACCTTCGGAACTTGCCGCATCCTTCCCCGCGCTGGCCGGACTCAGCCATTTGCCACTTAGCAGACGATGCGTGAGCAGCGTCACGCCTCCCAGACTGAGAAAGAGAGGTACGAATTCATACAGCAAGGTCTGCATTATATAGTAGTACCACGGCTGACTTCCCCGTTGGACCTCCTGCTGCGCCAGCCAGTATCCTAGGCTGCCGACGACGCCGGTCGCGAGGCCATCGACTGGATTCGTGAAAAACGTCGTAAATAGCAGGATCTCGATTCCCCAGAACAGCGCCATCAATATCGCCCAATTGGCAAATGTGACCCTTCCCTCTCGCCCGCTCCCGGCAGGCGAACCGGCTCTGTTCTCGCTCTTCTTGACCGGACCGAACCACCAGTAGGCAATTGCCGCACTCAGTCCAGTCATAAGCAGAACCAGCACGGCTGACCTCGCCAAATCCTGGGTCGTGCTATAAGCCAGCGCATCCCAACCAAGCACAATGTGCCCGAGCGGCGCCGCAAATGGCAGCACAAGAGTAAGCAGAAGAACCGCAATATCACCAAAAGAACTGTCTCGAAGCTTCTCTTGTCCCGTCCACCAGCGCCAGACAGCCGCCCCTACCATGAAGACACCAAAAATCGTGCCCGACATGAACTGGTTTTCCTTCGCAGCAAAACCGAGCGCCATGGCGGTCACCGTACAATAGAGCCACTTCAACTTCCGCTCTTCAACATAGCGGAACATGAAATAAACCCAGATCATCGAGAAAAAGACGATGTAGATGTCGTTCCGAATGTAGCGGCTGTGAAAGAGAATACTGGGACTGAAGAGGAAGAGCACTGCCGTCAGGAGCGCGCCCGTTCGCCCGATCCACCGGCGGAAAAACCAGGTAACCACGATCGTCCCAATGCCCGCCAGAGCCGGCATGACGCGTGCCGTGGCATCGCTGACCCCAAACAGAAAGTATATGAACGCATTCGCATGGAAGAGGAAGGGCCCATGCATCATCGGGTTGTGTTGATAGCTGCCATTTCGGTATAGATCGAGCGAGTATACCGCATGCAGACTCTCGTCGTGGCTCATCCCTCGAGCGCCGAGCTCGTAAAACCGGCTGACTATCGCCACTACCAGAATGACCGCCCAGGCCGCGGCCTCCCAATTGGCCCGCAACATGGTCAATGGGTTCGAGTCAAGAAAACCCTCCCGCGTTCCAACGGCTTTCGTCTTAATGGAATCTTGCCAGTCTTCGCTGGGCAGAGATTCCCCCGAATCCTCCTCCTGCTCCTCGGCCAGAAGAATATCGGTAGAGGTTCCATGTAGCTCTCTATCCGAGACTTCGTTCTTGGCATCATCTTGCTTTTCGTCTCGTGCCTCAGCCATCGACTACCTCTCCCCTATCACCCAAAGATCTACCTCTCTCCGCACCGGCGTGGCTCCCGGAATCTGCTGTCTTTCTCGATATAGCATCCAACGCAGTACCGCCCCAGGACTTTCCAACTCCGTAGGCAGCCAGCGCTGCGTCACGGAGTAGCTGCTGCCGACAAAACCGGCGGGCAGCATGTCACTGTCTCCCCCGTTCCCGGACGTGCCCTGAGTTACAACCAGAGCATCTGCCTCTACCCCTGTCAAATCGATCCCGGGGTGCCAGCGCAGATCGCGCATACTGCGCAGATTCCAGTAAAAGAATGGCAGGTAGGAATACTCAACTTGCAGATAGACCGAAGCCTCTCTAGGATCTCCTGTTCTGAGTGAACTTAGTTTGGCAATATCTTCGGCCAGCAAAGCCATCCCACTATCGCTGGTCTCTGCATAGAGTGTACGGCTGTGGTCGTATTCCGGGCGCAGATTCAGCATCCAGCTGCTGCTGGCCTGAGCCAGCAATAGAGCACTCAGTGCCAGAAAACCGAAAACGTGTAAGCTGGCCCGCTCGCCCGACCACCAAACGAAAAACGCGCCTAGCGCAGGAATCAGAAGATAGAAGGTGGCCAGTCGGGCATCAAAGTTGCCGTCGCGAAGCGAAACGCTGATCGTACCCGTCCAAAAAAAAGCTGTAATCAGCAAGATCCCCATCGTGGCCAGTGCAGGCATGCGAGAGCTGTCCCGAATTAGCATCCCCACCGGTACCGCTCGCAACATGCGCGTTGCCGTTCCCGCCGCCAGAAGCAGCAGAGGCAACCCTGTCACAAGCAGATTGACTGGTGTAAGGCCCGGCAACAAGAACAACAGAAGACCCCAGGCCACACCCACTGCCAGGACATTCAGCCATATATCGTCGACTAGGACACCTTTCTCAGTTTCAACCGCTTCGCCGTCGTTGACATTCTGTCTTGCCTTGTCTACCGCAGAGAAAGCCGTCCCGTAGAGGGCAATTGCCATCCCCGACAAGCCAAACAACAGCACGAAAGGCTCATCAACCAGCAACCTTAGCAGCGCCCACTCGACACTGTAACTGTGATCCGCAAGCAGGATCCCTGCAGCCCCTGACGATCCCACCAGGTGGGCGACGGCAGCCC
>VYDA01000485.1 GCA_009843665.1 Caldilineaceae bacterium SB0675_bin_29
GCACAAGGGAGGGCCGAAGGCCCGACCGCCCGGAACTGCAGGGTATAGGGGCTGGGGGCCAGGGGTTAGTGGTCAGAGACGGCGCACCTCTGCCTCAGAATTGAAGGCGGGCTGGCCATGGTTTGGTCGCCATGAGAGATTTGCCAGAACTCACCCCCATTTTGGACTGCAGCCGGGCGGCAATTTATCGTTTGACACGCGAGTGAACGCTGGACTATTATGCCACGAGAGCAGGATAGAGGGGGAGGTTTCCTGACAGTTCGCGCCAAATCCATCGAATTGCCCGACCACGCCCGCATTCACCAACCTTTTACTCGTAATCCGCAATCTTACATAGCTGCAGTTAAGGCCTTCACCCAAGGAGAGTTTCGACCATGCAGAATCGACAGTTAAGCAGGCGCAGTTTCCTGACGCTGGCAGGTGCAACCGGCGGCGCCGCGTTGCTCGCGGCCTGTGCTCCCGCGGAAGTTGAAGTCGACCAGTCAGCGGCAGCCGACGACTCGGGAGAGGCAATGCCCGACGTTGACCGCGTGCCGGTGCGCGTTTGGATAGGAGGCAGTTATACGCCTACCGAATGGACCAGCCGTTCGGCCGAGAATCCCATCGTGGTCAACGCGCCGCGCATCCTCGCCGAGCGCTACCACGAGGAGAATCCCGGCACAGAGATCGTGTACGAAGAGGGCCCTGGCGGCGAGGACTATTTCGCCTGGCTGACGGCCGGGGCGACGGCGGGAACAGCGCCTAACCTGGTGCGCAGCACGCACAATTTTGCCGTGCAGAACGGATGGGCAGTAGCGATAGACGACTACCTTGCCCAGCCCAACCGCTACGCGCCGGATTATGATAAGTGGATAGACATCTTCTATCCGACCTTCATGAACTCGCTGATTCAGCCGGACGGCAAGATTTACTGTGCACCGATCGACAACATCTGGCCTAACATCGAGGTCGGGCTGGCCTACAACAAAGAAACGTTCGACAGCATGGGGCTGGAACCGCCATCGACGTGGAGCGCACAGATGGAGGTGTCCAGGGCGCTGAAGGAGGCTGGTGACGGACTGGCGCCGTGGCAGTGGGAGCAGGCGACCGGCAACCTATGGCCTCTGGCGCTGCAGATCCTGCCCTCGATGATGCAACCGATCTGCCCGGATATGGACCTCAATGGGGACAAATTCGTTGGCGTCGACGAGGCGCTCCCCGCCTACCGCGCCGGCATCATCGGGCCCAACACGCCGATTTACAAGCGCGCTTTTGAAGAGATGTACGAGTTGGCAACCTACTGGATTGACGCCTTTAACACGGTCGACATCGACCTGCTTTGGCGAGAGGGCAAAGTGGGGCTGCGTTATTCGGGTTCGTGGGAGTTTTCGCGCATGGCCAATGACCCCAATGTAACTTTCGAGAGAGGCTTTCTGCCGCCGCCGCTCCCCAACAGCAGTGAAATCCCTGCGACCGACACATCGCCCGGCGCGACCGACCCGCCGCGCACGACCGCCGGTGACGGAACGGTGCCCGGCGATCTGCTGACAGCCATTCAGGGATCAGAGTTTGTCACCATGGCGTCCTCGACTGAGAAGGACGGCAATCTGGAACAGACGATCGATTTCTGGATGTTCCTTACCGAACCGCAGAACAACGCATTCCTCGTCAATGAGAACCAGGCGCGAATTTCTTCAGCCGTGGACGCGCCGCTCGGTTCGATTTGGCAGGAGATTGCCACCTTCAAGTTGCCCCTCTATGAGTATGCGATTGCCTGGTGGGGCCAAGGCTGGTATTGGGACAATGACAACTTCATGCGATGGCGGCCGGTCTTCATCGAATGGATTACGGGCCAGATCGATGAAGCGACCTTCTACGAGCGACAAGAAGAGGAGTTTGCCGCCGGCGCGCAGCGCTACGAAGAGATTCTGCAGGAGCAGACCGACGACAGCTAGGAATCAGTACGAACCGGTGGTCAGTGCTCTGGTCTGGCACTGGCCACCGTCCTCGGACAACAGGTCGCTAATCACAGGTTTTTGCCGATAATGGGAAGAGGACGGCTGCTCGCATTCGCCGCTATCGGACTGCTGCTGGCGGCTATCGCGGTAGACTACGCGCAGGCACAGGTACGCCTGCGCAACATCTCCATCACCGGGGAGTTCGATCAGCCCAAGGTCATCGCCGACGGCAAGAGTTCGATCATTCTGACCGTGCGCGTGACCGAGAACGGTGAGCCGCGCGGCAACGCGCTGCTCCAGGCCTGGCTTGAATCCGGCGGCGGTCTTCTCATTCCGGAGTGGAACTATACGGACGAAGAGGGTTACGCCGAGTATACGTACACGCCGAATGCTGCAGGCCCCTACGATCTGCAGGAGGATACGATCGCGCATGTGATCGACATCAACGTCGGTCGTCTGTTCGAAGTCGATAAGCATTACCGCATTCAGATCCCGATTGAAGCGCCTCTGACCACGGACTAAGGATAAGGGACAGCTGCATGAGCAGTGCGCAGTCAACGCAGACAGATTCAGCGGCGGGCGGCCGCCGGCTTTGGAGAAGAAGGACCGAAGCTACGCATCTCAGTTGGAGGGCGTTTCGCCGGTCGTGGCAGGCCTACGCGCTCCTCAGCCCGATCTTCATCCTTCTAATCATATTCGTCTATTATCCTCCTATCCTGGGCCTCGTTCGCGCTTTTTTCCGCTGGCGCCCCGGCGTACCGGCTACGTTTGTCGGCCTCGACAACTTCGTCACATATTTCACGTACGCTGAGACCCCGCATGAGCTGGTCAACATTGTCAAGCTGTTGGTTTTCGGCCTCTTTGCCGGCATTGTAATGCCGTTCATCATGGCCGAGTTGATCTTTTTTGTGCGCTCAGCGGCCCTGAAGGAGCTATACCGTCTTCTGGTCATCATCCCGATGCTTGTACCCGGCATCGTAACCGTGCTTCTGTGGCAGAAGCTCTACGATCCGTATCTCGGGCCGATTAACGACATGCTGCGGGCGATGGGCCTTGAGCATCTGGCACTGAACTGGTTGGGCGAGCACAGGATCTCAATCTATGCTTTAATGTTTTTGGGGTTCCCGTGGGTGTGGGGGGTGGGCACGCTGATCT
>VYDA01000082.1 GCA_009843665.1 Caldilineaceae bacterium SB0675_bin_29
GATCATCACCGGCGAAGCGGGTGAAATCCCTGTCTTCAGACCGACACGCTTCTCGGCCTTCAGCGCCAGCGTCTGCAACAACATCAACCGCCAGCTCGACGAACCGTTCGCCGAACGCTACCCCTCGAACTGGTATCTGGCCGGAGAGTAAGTACCGTTCTGTTCAGTGGCCAGTGGGCAGCACCGCCACTGGCCACTGGCCCTGATGTCAAACGCAACGATCAATCCTACTTTCCACCGTCCTCCTGACGTCAGTTGCCCGGTTCTTTCGACAGCGATGGCAGCCCTCGCCGCAGCGCTCGATGAAGACGTGTTTGGATTCATGCACCCGGCTCGCGCCTGCACCACTGAGCGCAAAGCAATAATAAACAGGGGGTTGAAACCATGTCGATTACACGGAAATACGTCGGATTCGCCATTTTCCTGACTCTGCTGGTCGGGATGATCGCAGCCTGTGTCGCGCCGGTTGCACCTGAATCGGCCGCGATGCAGGAGGAACCAGCGGCAGAGCCTGTTGAACCCTGGTATGATGGGGCAGACCTGGATAGCGACCATATGCATGTCTGCACCGATTCACCGCCCAAGTACGGTGGCGAAGTGGTGGTGGCCGGCGGTGCCGGCGCCATGACGGGCAGCAACTGGTTCGTCTTCACCGCCCGTGATGACTATCTCTTCAGCCAGTTGATCGACCGCGACACCGATGCCGTCTCCGTCCATCCTGACCTGGCCACAAGCTGGGAAGTCTCCACAGACGGACTCACCTATACCTTTAACCTGCGCGATGACGTGCGCTTCCACGACGGTGAGCCGCTGACCGCTGAAGACGTTAAGTTCTCGCTGGAGATGTTCTTCCATCCCGATACCGGCGCCTCCCACGGCCGTACCTCCGGCCTCGATCAGCTGGTCGGTGCCGCCGAATTTGAGAGCGGCGAGGCCGATAACATTTCCGGCATCAAGGTGCTTGACGACTATACCGTTGAGTTGAACCTTGTGGCGCCGCGCGGCAGCGTCCTTCTCAATATGGCCTCCTTCAATATCTGGCCCAAGCACCTGCTCGAAGGCACCGCTTTCGCCGACCTCGGCGAAACCGAATACGCCGTCCGCAATCCCGTCGGTTCCGGCCCCTTCACCATGGGTGATTTCGAGCCCGATCAGTACTACATCCTCGAAGCCAACGAGGATTATTACGCCGACCGGCCCTATCTGGATCAGATCATCTTCCGCATCGGCCTGCGCGGCGCGACCGCTTACGCCGCCCTCGAAAACGGTGAAATCCACATGGCCGGCCGCGTGACCGCAACCGAATATGAACGCTACAAGGACGACCCCAATATCGTCCTGCTCGGCGATAAGATCGCCGGCGGTCTGACAGTTTTTCCAAACCAGAACAGACCGCTATGGCAGGACGTGCGTATACGGCAGGCGCTCCTCTATTCGCTTGACCGCGAAGCGATGGCTGAAGCCTTCTACGGCGATCTGGCTGAAGTGCTCCACCTCAGGCTCACCAACCCCGACTTCGTCAGCCCCAATATCGCCACCTACCCCTTCGACCCCGACAAGGCCCGCGCCCTGTTGGAGGAAGCCGGCTGGGATCCCGAGCTGGAGGTGGACTTCATCACCTACTACCAGGATGATCAGAGCAAGCGCATCCACGCCGCCATGCAGCAATATTGGAACGATGTCGGCATAAAGGTGGATCTCATCTACTTGGATGGTCCTGCCTGGGTCGCTCGCGTCTTGGAGAACGACGACTTTCACCTGGCCTATGCCTGCTGTGGCTGGTTCAACCCCGACCAATTGCGCCTCTCACTTGGCTGTGATCGCGGCTGGCCGGCTGGCCGCAACGCAGGCCACTACTGTAACGAAGAATTCGACCAGTTGTCCGAGGACGCCATGTCCGAACCCGATCCGCAAAAACGCAAGGAGATGCTGCACAGGGCTACGGAAATCATCACCGAAGAAGCGGGCGAGATTCCCATCTTCTGGCCGCGTCGGTACTCCGCCTTCAGCGCCGACGTTTGCAACAACATCTATCGCCAGCTGGACGAACCGTTCGCCGAGCGCTACCCGGTGAACTGGTACCTGGCCGGAGAGTAACCAACAGCAAAGCTTGAGATATGCGGAGGGGAGGAGAGAGAGCAGTTTCTCTCTCCTCACTCCTCCCCTCTCTCTCCTGGGTCTTACTATGAATCGCTACATCCTTCGTCGCATCGTCCAGATGCTGCCCGTGCTGTTTGGGATCACAATCCTTACTTTCACCTTCACCGAACTGGCGCCGGGCGACGCCGTTTCCGCTATGATCCTCATGGACTTTGAGTCCGGTGCCGGCGGTGACGAAGGATCCAACGCCGACAAACTGCGCGAAAAGTACGGCCTCGACAAGTCCCCTCCCGTGCGTTATCTCCAGTGGATGGGGGGCCTCTTGCAAGGCAATCTGGGCGTTCGCATCCGTAGCAAAATCCCCGTCGGCGAAGAAATCGCTCGCCGTCTGCCCGCAACGCTCCGCCTCATGGCCGCCGCCATAGTTATTTCTATTCTCTTGGGCATCCCCCTGGGCATCTTCTCCGCTCTGAATCAGTACACGCCCCCGGACTATGTGCTCACATTCCTTGCCTTCATTGGTATCTCCATTCCAGGCTTCTTTGCCGCAATTGGCGCTATCTATCTCTTTTCGCTCAAATTGGGGTGGGTGCCCACCAGCGGCTATTCCACCATCGGCAGAGATCTGGACTTGTGGGGCACCATGCTCGACCGGGCGCGCTACCTGGTGCTCCCTGCCATCGTGCTCGGCCTGGACTCCACCGCCGGCATCATGCGCTATACACGTTCCAGTGTCCTCGAGGTTGTGCGGCTCGACTATATCACCGTCGCCCGCAGCAAAGGGCTGAACGATCCGGTTGTCATCTTCCGCCACATCCTTCGCAACGCCCTGCTACCCGTGATTACCATTATTGGTCTGCGCCTGCCCAGCCTTTTCGGCGGCTCCATCATCATCGAGACCATCTTCAACTGGCCTGGAATGGGCATTCTCTATCTGGACGGGGTTGCCACACGTGACTATCCCCTGATTATGGGCATGGTCCTGGTC
>VYDA01000492.1 GCA_009843665.1 Caldilineaceae bacterium SB0675_bin_29
GTCGATGACATGGGGCTGGGGCGATCTGATGGATGAGCTGTCAGAGCTGCTTGCCGAACAGACCGACGGTGCGATTGTCGTCGAGGGACAGCAACTGGGATGGGGAGACTACTGGACCAAATTGAACACCCTTTACGCGTCCGGTTCGCCGCCTGACTCTGCTTGGACACATACGGCTTGGGTGCGGCCGCACGCGGTACTCGGCGTGATCGAGGATTTGAATCCCCGTATCGATGCTTCACCCGATTTTCCAGACGACTGGTACAGTTCGGTCTGGGGCCTGTTTACGTTTGAAGGCGGGCAGTATGGCAGCAGTTGGGATGTTGGCGTGCAGGGGATGTGGTACAACCGCAATCTCTACGAGGAGGCGGGTCTGACTGGACCAAGTGTGGGTACGACCTATGCCGATTTGCTCGAGCAGGGGCTCACGCTGACCACAGACCGGGGCGGCAACCATCCCCAGGATGACGGCTTCAACAAGCGGGAAGTGGAAATTTGGGGCATGTCCAACATGGTGGACAACTGGGTCAATGAGATCCGCCCGCAGGCCGTTGCGTGGGGCACGGACATCTTTAACGAGGATGAGACTGAGTGCATTGTAAACTCCGAGGCAACTATGGAGTTTCTCAACTGGTATCTGGATGCGATTCAGACGCACAATATTCATCCTTCGGCCGACCTCATCGAGGGACTGGGTAATCTGTTTGTTTCCGGCAGTTCTGCCCTGATTTCAACGTTTCCGGGCATCATAGACCAGTTTGACGGCTCCTTTGTATGGGAGATCTCGCCGTATCCGATGGGCGGAGCAAACGGGGCCCACACGTTGAATGTGGGCGGTTCGGCGTTTTCGATTCCCAGTGAAAGCCCGCACCCGGAAGAAGCGTGGCAATGGGTGAAGTTCAATGCCTCGGACCTAGCTCACCAGCACTGGGCAAAGAGAGGCATCATCAACGCGCGCCGCTCTACATCCAAGTACGTGTTGGAACAGATGGATGTTCCGGACACATTCGTGGAATTTTACATGGACCGTATCGATGAATTTGGTGTGCCGGTGTGGCAGCATAAGAATCGTGCGCAGATCAACACTGCGCTTACGTCGGCATTTGAGCTGGTCTGGCTTGGCGACCGCACGGTGGAAGATGCCGCCAATGCAGTCAAGGCAGAGGTAGATGAATTCCTGGCAGATGCCTAAAGTCTGACGGGTTTGCAGTTCTTTGCAGGAGTGGACAGTTGATCACAACAGTTCCTCCAGCGCTTGGCCCAGGATCCTTGCACCACTGAGATTCACTCGCTGTCGATAGTCAATCGCTTCACCCCCTTGCAGAGGCCCTTGCTCGGGGGTGTTTTTCTCCCTAACGAGAGGCTCACCTATGGCCGTTAACCTTCGCCCCAATGTCCTGCTGATTATGGCGGATGACCACGCCCCGGCCGCGTTTTCAACCTACGGCAACAAACTGAACCAAACGCCTAACCTGGATCGCATCGCGGGAGAAGGCCTGCGGCTGGACCGCTGTTTCTGCACAAATGCGATCTGCACCCCTGCGCGGGCTTCGGTACATACCGGGAAATACAGCCACACGACCGGAATCAAGACGCTGAATGATGTAATCGACCAGACACAGGAGACAACGCTGGGGATGCTCTTGCACGGGGCAGGCTACCAGACGGCATTTGTTGGCAAGTGGCATCTTGGGCACGGTGGGAACAGCGACCCGGCGGGTTACGATTACTGGAGCGTTCTGCCTGTTCAGGGTCGATACTACGACCCTGAGATGTCGGAGATGGGTGAGCCGGTTGTGGAGAGGGGATATGTGACGGACGTACTGACGGACAAGGCGTTGAGCTGGCTGGAAAAGCGCGAGACGGACCGACCGTTTTTTCTCGTCTGTGCGCACAAGGCTCCCCACGATCCTTTCCAGCCCAACCGCAAGCACATGGGACTATTCGCGGAAGAGCCGATACCCGAGCCGGCTACTTTTCACGACGACTACCGGAATCGTGCGGGCGCGATCGACAGGTCTACGACGCCGGAATGGGAGCTTTTTGACCTTGAAGAGGATCCCAAGGAGATGCGGAATATTTACCACGAGCCGGCAAATGCCGGCCTGGTAAGCGAGCTCAAAGTGGAACTTGAGCAGTTACAGAGAGAGTTGGGGGACCGGCCGTTTGACAGAGGCCCATAGTTCCCGGGCAGCCGGACCGTCTCCAGGGGATGATGACGATTGAGTGACGTGGAGTTTGGAGGACAATAGTGTTGTCAGTCCACGAGGGTGGGGTTTCACCTAAAGCACCCACAAGGGGTGCCCTTACGGGGGGATGTCCGGGGTGGAAGGAAACCTCAATGGGCCGTTGTCACTAAGAGTTGCCCAACAGATCATTCAGGAAGCGAATTTTTGAGCCGGAGGAGTTCCACAAGGCCGGTATCGCGTATGCGGGCGAGGCGAGCCGGGGAACGCCCTGCGGTTGCTTCTTCCACGTCGTTTACCAACTTGGTGATCAGTTCTTCAGTCAGCCTTGGTTGTCCCAGAGTTTGCCAGCGCGCCTCTTGTGACGGCCCCAGATGATGCATGTAATGGGCGAACCCTTTGTCGCCTCCGGCCAGGTGGTATGTAGCAAAAGGGCCTTGCAATGCCCAACGCAGGCCCGGGCCATTTGTGATGACCTCATCGACGTCCTCTACGGTCGTGATACCTTCGGCCACGAGGTGGACCGCCTCTCGGAAGAGAGCGGCGGCGAGCCGGTTGGCGATGTGGCCGTAGGCCTCCCTTTTCATCAGAACAGGCTCCTTGCCGATTGCACGATAGAACTTCATTGCCCAGTCGAGCACTTCAAGGGCGGTCTGGGCGCCGCCGGAAACCTCCACCAGTGGAATGAGATGGGGTGGGTTGAAGGGGTGGCCTACCAGCAGGCGCTGCGGATGCCTGGCGTCTGCCTGGATGTCGGAGGGAATCAGGGCGGTGGCACTGCTGCTGACGACAACCTGAGGGCCGATTACCACTTCGAGTTTTCGCAACGTCTCACACTTTGTGTCCAATCGTTCGGGGACGCTCTCCTGGACGAATTGGACATGGGCAAGC
>VYDA01000075.1:0-1712 GCA_009843665.1 Caldilineaceae bacterium SB0675_bin_29
AGCCGCTTCGTCTGCAATCACATTTAATCCCTTAAATCCCCCCAAATCACAGTTCAGAACACGCCTTCAACATCTGCTTTTCTTGAGCCAACTGCCCCCGGTCTGTCGCGTTTGCATTTCCTCAACACTTCAAGCTATACTTACGAAACCGCTTTAGTACGCTGGCACTGCTTCCGTCGCCGCCAGCCTCTCTGATTTTCCTGAAAACTTCTACCTATGAGTGGATTAGCCAGAGTAATTCGCTACCTGCGCCCCTATGCATGGATGACCGTGCTGGGCATCGTCACCACCATTCTGCCCGTGCTCATGGAGCTCGTGACCCCGCGCATGGTCCAGTTCATCATCGACCAGGGCATTCGCGTCGGCGACATGACGGCCGTCTGGCAGGGTAGCGGCATCATGCTGCTCGCCGCCATTCTCGGCGCCGGCACCACCATCGGCCAGGGCATCGCCCGCGCCCAGATCTCGCAGGGCATCGCCTTCGACCTGCGTAACGACCTGTTCCGCCACATTCAGCGCTTCTCCTTCGCCAACCTTGACCGCATGCAGACCGGCCAGCTCATGACCCGCGTCTCCAGCGACGTCGACGTTGCCCGCATGTTCCTCAGCGCCGGCATGGCGTTGCTGTTGCGTACGCTCCTCATGGTCATCGGCAGTCTCGCCATGATGCTCGTCATTGACTGGCGGCTCGGCCTCATCATGGTTGCAATGCTCATCATCTCGGGGTCCGTTATCTTCTGGTTCCTCCGCGTCGTGGGCCCCCTGTTTTCAATCGTGCAGCAAAAACTGGGCAAGCTGAATACCCTTGTCCAGGAGAACCTCGCCGGCGTGCACGTTGTCAAAGCCTTCGTCCGCGAGCAGTACGAGATCCAAAACTTTGACCGCGACAACGTCGACTATATGGAGCAGAACATCAAGGTGGGCAGGTACCTCGCCCTGGTGATGCCTGTGCTCCTTGTCCTCACAAATCTGGGCGCAACGATCGCCATCTGGCGGGGCGGCATCGACGTCATCGGCGGGCGCCTTACCATCGGCGAGCTCGTCGCCTTCAGCAACTACATGCTGATCGGTATGTCGCCCCTGCTGCTTCTGAGCAACATCCTCTCCATGATCTCCCGCGCCGAAGCCTCGTCAAAACGCGTCGTCGAAGTCCTGGATACGGAGCCCGCCGTCCAGCCGCCTCCAACGCCGGCCGTCATCACCAAACCTGCCGGGGACATCTCCTTCGAAAACGTCTCTTTTCACTATTCCGGATCACGCATCAGAAGAGGCCTGGAATCCGATGGCTCCGGCAATGGCCAGGCTCCTGCCCAGAGCGGCATGCCCGAGGCCGCGCCCGCGAACGGTCAGATGCTGACTCGCACAAGAAACGGCAACGTCCGTCCCATTGGCGAAGAAGTGTTGGATGGAATCTCCCTGCACGCCGCTGCAGGACAGAAAGTTGCCTTGATGGGTGCAACCGGTTCCGGCAAAAGCACCCTGGTCAACCTCATCCCTCGCTTCTACGACACCGAAGGTGGCGTTGTTAAGATCGATGGCGTGGACGTGCGCGATTGGGAGCCAATCCAGCTGCGTAAGGAAATAGGCGTGGTCCTGCAACAGACGACCCTCTTCGCGGGAACAGTGCGCGAAAACATCGCCTATGGCCGCCCCGACGCCTCGATGGAAGAGGTCGTCAGCGCCGCGCAGGCCGCCCAGGCCCACGACTTTAT
>VYDA01000075.1:1722-3067 GCA_009843665.1 Caldilineaceae bacterium SB0675_bin_29
CCGGACGAATACGAGAGCATGGTCGAAGCCCGCGGCGCCAATCTCTCAGGCGGACAAAAACAGCGCATCGCCATCGCCCGCGCCCTGCTCACAAGACCATCCGTCCTCATTCTCGACGACTCGACCAGCTCGGTCGACCTCGATACCGAGTTGAGACTGCAGGAGGCCCTCGCCGAAAAGATGGAGGGCACCACAACCTTTATCGTCGCCCAACGGATTAGCAGCGTCGTCGACGCCGATCTCATCCTCGTCCTCGACGACGGCAAGATCGCAGCCCAGGGCACGCACGAAGAGCTCCTGGCCGGCAGCGATATCTACCAGGAGATCTACTACTCCCAGTTTGAAGAGGCCTGATCCCGGCGATACATGACCGACAGGCCATAGTACTGCTTAATTCTGATTCCTATGACTGCCTCCCGACCTCCCCAACGACAGCCTATGCGCCTCGGCTTTGGCGGCGGCGGCATGCTCACCGGAGAAGCCGCCGGCAACACGCGCCACACGCTCATGCGCATGGCCGCCTATCTGCGGCCCTATCGCCTTCAACTGCTGATAGTTGCCTTCTTTGTCACCATCAGCACGGTACTCAGGCTTTTTGGTCCGATGCTGCTCGGCCGCGCAATCGATCTCTATATCGTGACCGGTGACATCATAGGACTCCGTACCCTGGTGATGCAGATCGTCGCTGTTTATGTTGGCGCCGCCGGCACCTCCGCCGTGCAGGGTCTGATCATGGTCGTCCTTGGCCAGCGATTCGTCTCCGATATTCGCGCCGGCCTCTTCAGCCATCTGCAGGAAATGTCGATGGCATTCCACGACCGCAACCAGGTCGGCGACCTGATGAGTCGTATCACCAATGACTCGGAGGCAATTAACCGCACGCTTTCCAACGGACTAATCGAATTCACCTCCAACATACTCCTGCTGGGCGGCACTTTCGTCGCCATGTTTCTTCTCAACTGGCAGCTTGCCCTGGCCATGACCGTCCTCATGCCGCTTATGCTGATTATCACCGGCGAAGTAACCCGCCGCAGCCGCGCCGCCTTCCGCACCGTCCAGCACAATCTCGGTGCTCTCAACGCCGTGATGGAGGAGAACATCACAGGCGCCCGCGTCGTACAGGCATTCGCCCGCGAAAAAGAGGTATACGCCACCTTCCACGATGTCAACTCCAGGTACCGCAAAGCCGGCATGACCGCCGACATCATCACCGCCGCTTTGGGCCCCATGTTCACAACCATGATGACCATCACCGTCGCCGTCGCCGGCCTCCTTGGCGGCTGGCTCGCCATCGGTGGCACACTCGAAGTCGGCGTTTTGGCTGCCTTCATTATCTACATTATGA
>VYDA01000242.1 GCA_009843665.1 Caldilineaceae bacterium SB0675_bin_29
GGTCAGTGGTTAGTGGCCAGTGGTCAGAGACGGCGCATCTCCTGCCTCAGAGCTTCAGACAGACGGGACATGGCTTTGGTGCGACCTGAAGTTCAAAGAAGTCCGTTTCGATATTGGGATGCACGCGCCCAGATTATCGCACGCAGAAAATGGATCAGGGGTTGAGCAGCTGGATCAGTTCGTCGTGGATGCTGCCGCCGCTGGCGATGACGCCGTTGCCGTAGAGGGGGTCGCCGCCTTGCCAGTCGGTAATGCGGCCGCCGGCGCCCTCGATGATGGGGACGAGGGCGGCGCGGTCCCAGAAGTTCATTACGGGGTCGGTCATGACGTCGGCGCCGCCGACTGCGACGAGGTAGTAGCCGTGACAGTCGCCCCAGGTGCGGTAGAGGGCGGCGCGCTGGGCGACCTGCTCGAAGGCGGGTCCGTTGTGGAAATTGGCGACGTTGTAGTGGTCGGTGGTCAGGAAAACAGCGTCATCAAGGCTGGGGCAGTCGCGTACGCGTACGGGTTCGCGGTTGAGCCAAGCTGTCGCGCCGTCGCCGATGAGCAGATCCTGCAGGATGGGCTGGTGGATGGCGCCGAGAAGGGCCTTCTGTTCGTGGACGAGTGCGATGAGGGTGCCGAACAGATAGCCGTGGCTGATGAAGTTCTTGGTGCCGTCGATCGGGTCGAGCACCCACTGGAAGGGGGCGTCGGGCTGATGGTGACCGTACTCCTCTCCGAGAATGCCGTGTTCGGGGTAGTGCTGGCAGATGAGCTCGCGCATTCGTTCCTCGGCCTGGCGGTCGGCGATGGTCACGGGCGTCTCGTCGGACTTGCTGTCTACGGTGTAGCCACCGCGGAAGTAACGGCGGATGATGGCCCCGCTCTCGTCTGCGAGAAGAGCAATGAAATCGATAAGATCGCTGTGTTCAGAGGGAGACAGGACGGAATTGTGCATGGTAGATCACCTGCTGTTACAGTATAGTAACGGATGGTAAGGGTTGTTCCGGCCGCCGGGTCCACAGGCGGAAAGAGTTTCAAGATATGATAGCTTCTTTCGGGCGGATGGCGAAAAGTTGAAGGGCGGGCCATGCGGCCACTTCAAGTGCGGAGGAAAGGGATGTCGATTCTCGATAAGTTCAGATTAGACGATCGTGTTGCCCTGGTTACGGGCGGAAACCGGGGACTGGGCAAGGAGATGGCCCTGGCGCTGGCGGAGGCGGGGGCTGCGGTTGCGCTCACGAGCAGGGACCAGGAGCGGGCGGACGAGGCGGCGGGGGAGATTGCGGGGTCGCCCACGGTCAGCGCTGAGGTGCGAGGATACGCTTGTGAAGTCGGCGAATATGCGCAGACTGCGCGGGTGGTCGAGCAGGTGATATCGGACTTTGGGAGTCTGCACATCCTGGTGAATAACGCGGGCATCAACATTCGCGGGCCGATCGATGAGTTAGAGCCGGAAGAGTTCCAGCAGGTCATCGATACCAACCTGACTGGTGTATGGAACATGTGCCGGGCGGCGGCCGGTCATTTGAAAGCGCAGAGGTACGGGCGGGTGATCAACGTTGGGTCGACGCTGTCGATCATCGCTCTGCCGGAGCGCACACCCTACGCATCCAGCAAGGGGGCGGTGTGGCAGTTGACGAAGGTGCTGGCGCTGGAGTGGGCTGAGTACGGCATCACGGTAAACGCGATGCTGCCGGGCCCGTTTTCGACAGAAATGAATGTTGCTCTGGAGCAGGACCCTGAGCAGTACCGGGAGTTTATCGCGCGGATCCCATTGGGACGTTGGGGCGACCTGGACGAAATCGGCGGTTTGGCGGTTTTTCTGGCGAGCGACGCGTCGAGCTTTGTGACGGGGGCCGGGATAACAGTTGACGGAGGTTGGACGGCTCACTAGCTCCGGGCTGGCGCAGCGGTGAGCCGGGAAGAAGCGTGAGTTGGGCTGGGAATCGAAACAGGGTAGCGCCTCTTGCGTTTTTCAGATTTGGACAACAGATTGGGAGGCAGTGTAAGCCGTGAGAATCGTTTCTATCTCCACATTGATCGTACATGTCAATCACAGAGGCGACTGGCTGCATATTGTGGTTGATACCGACGCGGGGATTAGCGGTGTGGGCGAGGCGAGTCACAGCGGCAACGACGCGCTGTGTGCGGCGGCGGTTGAGCAGTTTGATGCTGTCCTGCAAGGGGACGACCCGAGGGAGATTGCCCGCATACGCCAGGCGTTGCGGCGCAAGGATGGCGGGAGCGCCTACAACACGGCGCTCAGCGGGCTGGAGCAGGCGCTTTGGGACGTGCTGGCGCAGTCGCTGGGGGTACCGTTGCATGTCCTTTTGGGCGGGGCGGTCCGCGACCGTTTGCGGCTTTACGCCAATATCAACCGTCACGTGACTGACCGCTCACCTGATGGGTTTGCGCGGGCGGCGCGGCAGGCCGCGGAGGAAGGATTTACAGCGGTCAAGATGGCGCCGTTCGACGAGATGCGCCATCCCTATCGCTATCGGACGGGCCCGAAGGCGGACTGGCGACCGGGGGTTGAGCGTGTTCGGGCGGTGCGCAAGGCGACCGGTGACGGGGTGGAACTGGCGGTCGACTGCCACAGCCGGATGGAGGTCTCCGAGGCGATTGTGGTTGGCCAAGAGCTGGCGGAAGTCAACCTGTTCTGGTATGAGGAGCCAGTGACGTATAAGGATCCGAAGGGACTTGCTGCGGTGGGGGGCAGCGTTCCGCAGCCTATCGCGTCTGCGGAGAGCGTGTTCGGCATTGAAGCCTTTTTGCCTTTTACGGCGGAGCGCTGTGTGGACGTCATCATGCCGGACGTGAAGCATTGCGGGGGAATCCTGGAGTTGAACGAGATCGCGGCGGCGGCGCGAATGCGACAAGTCCTCGTGGCTCCGCACAACCCGGCGGGGCCGCTCTCGACGGCGGCGACGGCGCAGGCAGCTTCTACCTGGTCCAACTTCTATATTCTGGAATATGCCTGGGGCGAAGTTGACTGGCGTTCTGAGCTGCTCTCGCCTGCGGAGCGGATCGAGGAGGGTCATCTGATCCTGTCGCAGGAGCCGGGGACGGGTCACCGGCTGA